>NZ_NRHC01000001.1 GCF_003585885.1 Psittacicella hinzii
ATAATATTAAAAATTTAGGTAGGTATTTAAGCACCTACTTCAAAACAATATTAGCCTTACCTACTATTTAAAAATATTTAATTTTGCAAACAGCTGATTGATGTACTGCGCTCCCCAAGGAAGATATTCGGCAATAGTTAAACCAACTAGAGAATAATTATCTTGTAGTTCAGACATAACCTCTTGGAGATATGCTGGTGACATTTTACCAGCAGAAGCTGGGAAATCTTTACGTCCAGGTTCTGCAAAATAAACATCTTGGAATAATACCGGACTTAGCACATCTAAATCTAGGTGAACAGCTAAATGGGTAAAACCATTTTGCTCAACCCAAGCTTTTATTTGCTCTACACTTAACATTTGTTGATCTTGTACTTGATAATCAATACCTAATCTTGCTAACTCTTGCACCTCATTTTCAAGTAGAGGCTGTAGACCTACATATAGAATTTGTTTAGCTGTTAAAGGATTTTTAACCAAGCTCGCAACTTCTGGATCACCAGCCTGTAAAAGATTACCTAATACCATTGCATGCTCATTGAAAAAGTACTGCGGTGTAGTGACATCTGGATGAGTATCAATCCAAATAACTCCTAATTTGTCACCGTACTTACCACTTAAGTAATCAAATGGAGCTTGAGATACTAAGCAACTACCTCCAAAAGTAATTACTTTACTCGGTTGTTTTTGCGCTAATAAGTCACTAAATTCGCTAATATACTCTTTGAGCTCTGCTTGCGCATTTACTCCATTTTGTTGTTGCACTGGTGCATCAACAGGTTGAGTTTTTACGGTTACCGTTTCTTGATTAGCATTCTCAGGAGCTAAAAATGCTAAAAGATTTGCTCCTAAAGTATACAGTGGGTTATTACCACCCTGCCAATCTGGCACAATTACTCTTAAAGTTTTATCCGTTGAATCTTTAACGCCTTTATCCATGATTAAGTCTCCTAAGTTTATAATTCCAAGAGATATACAATCTAATACTATATCTCTGCAGGTACGAGATTATACAACATAGTCAAATGAGAAATAAATACACGATTATAATCAAGTTATATGAATAACCAGCTTTAGCCCAGCTTAAGGTTAACTTTAGCTTAGCCTAAAATCAACTTTATCTCAAGATCAGCTTTAGCCTAAAATCAACTTTATCTCAAGATCAGCTTTAGCCTAACTTAGCTCAACTTAGCTTAACTTGCACTAACGCAATCTCGTTAAAACAAGGGCAATGAGGCGCATGAGGATTTACTACCCCAACAGCCTCTAAAAAAGACTGCACCGTTGTCGTACCGACAAACTTAAAGCCCCATTTTTTTAATTGACGACTCATCTGTAAGATAATGTCAGATTTAACTTCAAGCTGAGGAACAAAATCTACCTGTTGCCATACCCAAGTAGCAAAATCAATCCCTTGCTTTTCTAAGGCAATAAAGGCTTGGGCATTAGTACGCATCGCTTTAATCTTGCCTAAATGACGAATAATTTCCGGATTAGCCATTTGCTTTTCCATGTACTCTTCGCTCATTTGCGTGAGTGCTTGGCAATCCCAATTAAAGAATGCTTCATTTAAAGCTTGCTCTTTACGGAGAATTATCTCCCAGCTTAAACCAGCTTGCCAGCACTCCAGCATTAACATAGCAAACATATCTTGCTTATTGGTTATTGCTCTCCCCCAGCGTTGATCGTGGTAGGCTTTAGCAGTGTCAGACATTTTCATGTCACACCAATATTTTTTATCTGTGGTCATTTTGTAATGGTACCTTGGGCAATTTCAAATTGCATCTAAATATGAAAAAAAGAGAAAGCTATTTAGCTTTCTCCTCATGCTTATATTATAAATTGAATGGAAATTCCTTCAATTTATGATGAAATTAATAAATCTTGCTTGATAATAGTTTGAACTATTAGTTAAAAACTGTACGTAATTCGTCACGTAATTTTTTGCTAACAACTTCAATCTCGTCATTACCGTCAATTTTTAAGAAACGAACTTTACCTTGTTTCGCTAAATCACGGTAGTAACTTACTAAAGGAGCTGTTTGTGTGTGGTACACTTCTAAACGTTTAGCAACAACTTCTTCAGTATCGTCTGGACGAGTTACTAAAGGTTCACCTGTAACGTCATCTTTACCTTCTTCTTTAGGTGGATTGAATTTTACGTGGTAAACACGACCTGAAGCAGGGTGACTACGACGACCTGTAATACGTTCAACGATTACTTCATCAGGAACATCAAACTCAATTACTAAGTCTAAATCTAGGTTAGCTTCTTCTAACGCGTGTGCTTGCGCTAAGTTACGTGGGAAACCGTCTAATAGGTAACCTTCTTTACATTCAGGTTTAGCTACTTTTTCTTTTACTAAACGAGTTACGATCTCGTCTGAAACTAATTGACCTGATTGCAAGATGCTAGCTAATTCTTGACCTAGTGCAGAACCTGATTTAACTTCAGCACGTAATAAATCACCTGTTGAGATTTGTGGAATGTTAAATAAGTTCATGATCATTTGTGCTTGAGTACCTTTACCAGCACCTGGAGCACCTAATAATAGAATACGTTTCATAATTCTTTAACTCTCATTATAAAGTTTCACTACCGATCATTTCTTTTAATTGATCAGCTTGGAACTCTTGGATAATCGGTGTAATTAATTGATCAAGGTTACCATCCATAATATCGTCAAGACGATATAAGGTTAGGTTAATACGATGATCTGTCACACGTGATTGTGGATAGTTATATGTACGGATTTTATCCGAACGGTCACCCGAACCTAAAAGGTTACGACGTGTCTCTGATACCTCTGCATTACGTTGGTCAATAATGCCTTGTTGGATACGTGAAGCTAGCACTGATAAAGCTTTAGCTTTATTTTTGTGCTGTGAACGTTCATCTTGACACTCTACCACAATACCTGTTGGTAAGTGGGTAATACGTACCGCTGAGTCAGTTTTGTTAATGTGCTGACCACCCGCACCAGAAGCACGGAAAGTATCGATACGTAAATCAGCAGGGTTGATATCTGGCATTTCTGCTTCAGGAAGCTCAACTAGCACCGCTACTGTACACGCTGAAGTATGGATACGACCTTGTGATTCAGTTTTTGGTACACGTTGTACACGGTGACCGCCTGACTCGAATTTTAAGTTAGAGTACACCATGTCGCCAGAAATGTGCATTACGATCTCTTTGTAACCACCTTGATCTGATTCAGATGAAGAGATTACTTCGTAACGCCAACCACGACGTTCACAAAAACGTGAATACATACGGTAAAGATCACCACAGAAAATAGCAGCTTCATCACCACCTGTACCTGCACGAATCTCTAAGAATACGTTGTACTCATCGTTTGGATCTTTTGGAATTAAGTGAACTTGTAAAGCATCTTCCATCTTCGCAAGCTCTTCTTGATTTTGCTCAATCTCTAATTGAGCTAACTCAGCCATATCTGGATCAGCTAGTAACTCTTGAGCTCCCTCAATATCACTTTTTAGCTGTTGCCAATGCGTAAAGTCTTTTACTACTGGCTCTAAGTTAGAGTACTCCTTTGAATAAGCACGGAATTTATCTTGATCACTAATAACTTCAGCATCACCTAGTAACTGCTGTAATTCTTCATAGCGCTCAACTAGTACTTGGAGTTTTTCAACTAAACTTTGTTTCATAGAAAAAATAAAAAATCAGGTATGCCAAACTAACTAAAGTTTATTACTTGATAAGCATACACAAAATAAAAAGTTAAACCGTTTACTAAGTCTAATATTATAGCATAAGCCTCAAGAAAATGATAAAAAAGCAAGAAGTCCATGGTGAGAAATTACCATGGACTTCTTACTTAATTTAGTGATTAGTTGAGAGACTAATCTCGCTTCTCAAACTGCGCTGTACTGCAAACCATACAGCACCTCAAAAAGCACTGTACTGCCAACTATACAGCACCGCAAACTGCACTGTACTGCAAACTATACAGCAACGCAGATATTTACTTCTAGCTTAAGTAATTAAACTTTGAAGTCTTTATTGTCGACACGTAGAGGGTTAAAGCTTTGCGCTGTTGGCATTACTTCTAGAGCATTAATATTAACATGCTCTGGTAAGTGTACTAGGTAAGAGACAATATCAGCAATATCTTCCGGAGTAATGTAAGCAATATTTTCATAAACTTTACTTGCTTTATCACTATCCCCACGGAAACGTACCACAGAGAACTCTGTATCACCACATAAACCTGGTTCAAGATTTGTCACTCGTACCCCTGTACCAACTAAATCCGCACGTAAGTTTAAACTAAACTGACGGACAAAAGCTTTAGTTGCGCCATAGATATTACCGCCTGGGTAAGGGTAAGTACCAGCAATTGAACCTAAGTTAATTACATAGCCACGATGATTTTCTACCATTTTTGGTAATAAAAGATTAGTTAAAGAAACTAGTCCTACTACATTGGTGTTAATCATTGTTTGCCAATCCGCAAAATCAGCTTTGTATGCTGGCTCTAAACCTTTAGCTAAACCAGCGTTGTTTACTAGGACATCAATATTGTCACGTAATTCTGCAGGTAAGCTTGCTAATGCTTGCTTAGTCGCCTCATGATCTTGTAAATCAAAAACTAATGGGGTAAAAGTTTCTGGATAAGCTTGAGCAATTTCTGCAAGTTTTTCTAGACGACGTCCAGTACCAATAACTTTATGTCCTTCTTTAAGTAAGCGTAAAGAAATCGCTTTCCCAAAACCAGCGGTTGCCCCAGTAACAAAAATAATCATTTTTACCTCCTGTTTTTTTATTTTAACCTAGGTATTTACGACCAAAACTTGCTAAAAATTGTTTATAGTTTTTCTCATCGAGAGGATTAGCTGTTGCACGGTTATACTCTGCTTTGATTTGTTGTGCTTGCGCTAAATCTTCAGCAGTGTCTACACCAACAAAGCCACGACCTTCAATCATCATTAAAGCAATCTTGTAACCATGTTCAAGAACTTTTAATTGCTCTAAAGATTCTGCTGTAGCTAGAGGAGTCATAGCTAGAGCTTTGTACTCACGTACAAATTTAGCACGATAAACATACACCCCTGCATGTTTAATGTACTTAATCTCATTTTGATCTACTGAACGTGGGTATGGAATTGGATTACGTGAGAAGTAAAGTGCTAAACCATACTTGTCCGTTACCACTTTAACTGCATTTGGTGAAGTTACCTCTTCACCTTGCGCTAGTTGACCAATGGTCGCCATTTTTATACTTGGATCTTTTGCTTCAACTTCAACAAAGTGCGCAACTAGATCATTAATAATTTGGGGATTAAAAAATGGCTCATCACCTTGGACGTTAACAATGATTTCATCATCGTCAAGTGCAAGTTTATCAATCGCTTGAGCAATACGTTCAGTACCATTTTCTAATGCTGAATCAGTTTGCACAACTGTAACTCGATCTTTTACTTGTTGTTGCGTAGCAAACTCGTTAATTGAATCTTCGATCTCTTGCGCATCAGTAGCTACTACAACTTCTAAACCAGTTTGCAGAGCCGAGTAAACTACAGTATTAATTAAATTCCAATCATCAATTTTAGCTAAAGGTTTATTTGGTAAACGGGTAGAAGCTAAACGTGAAGGAATAACAATACGGTAATTGATTTTACTTGAAAGTAAACGGAAGATTCCGTTTTCAATTAAGTAAACATGAGTTTTATCAGCTGTAGCAACGTGAGTTTCATCTAGTTGATATAAAGGTTGCTTGGTAATGGGACAAACTAGCCCAGAAAGTTTATTCATATTTTACCCCGCTTGTGTAAATGTTAACTAATTTATCCTTAAGACTATCTAACCAACGAGTGTGTTCGTCAAAGTAACCTTCACGCTCAAGGAAAAATGTCATTGGCGGTAAATCTAATGATGCTAGTTTAATCGCATCTTTTTCCGTAACTAAAATAGGTAAATCTGCTAATTCAGGATGCTCTTTTAGCAATTTATCTATGTCTTCTTGTTTAAATTGATAATGATCTGGGAAAGCGAAAATTGCCTCAACCGTAAAACCAAGATCAGTTAAAGTTTTCTTGAAGCCCTCTGGGTAACCTATAGCACACAGAGCGACAACTTTAGGAAAGACTTTTTGCATACACTCTACGAGGATATGCTCTGATGAAATTAATGAGCGAGATTTAGCCAGTAAGTATTTTGAAGAAAAGACTGTCGGTGGTATTTGACTATCAAGGTAATCTAAAAACTCTTCAGCACTCTCAAAGTTGTGATGACTTTCTAGCTCTAAAGCTTGTTGTGATTGAGTTACTGTTTGAGCTTGAGTTTGTGCTTGAGACTCTACTTGAGCGTGTGCCTGAAGATGTTCCGAAACATTAACGACATCTTTTTCTTTAGCTAGGTTATTTTCTTTAGCTACCTCATTGTCTCTAGTAGCCTCTTCCTCTTTAGCCAAAACATTTTCTTCAGAAACTTCTTTTGCAACAACGTTTTCTTTAGAAACTTCTTTTGCAACAACGTTTTCTTTAGATAATTCACTTTCTGTTGCCATATCTGTACTAAACAAAATACTATCTTGTTCAGTAACTGGAACGCCAACAACTTCAAACGGAGGCGTTTGTTGCTCTTGAGAAGCTTGTACCTGTACAGCTTCTTGCGATTGTTGCGTAGAATTAACAACAGTTTGCTCTTGTTCTAATTGAGCGCCTCTAGCTACTTCTGTGTTTACACTTGCTTCACTTGCGTTCGTAGCATGACTAAAGAGCTTAGAAGAATGTTTCTCTGTTGCTTTGCTTTCAGATTTGCCTAACTTATGTACAACCTTTTGTAACTCTTCCGGTGTTAAAAGATGCACATGCTCTTCAATTTTTGCCAGTAATTGAGGATCATCAGGATCAAGCTCACCTAGAGTTGGAGAGCTTTGGCTGTTTGTAGTTGCTGAAGAATTATTAGCATCAGTAGCATTAGCTTGATTAGCAAGATTTACTTGCTGCGCTAATTGCTCTGGAGTAATTTGCGCTGCTTGTAAATCGAGTACTTGTTCAGGACGATTAAACTCTGCAGTTAAATACTCTTTACGCGTATCTAAGGTAAAAGGAGCATAATGAGTTTCTAACTCGGCAATAAAAGCAGGATGGTGCTTGATATACTCTTGCCAAATAATTAAACTTTGCGGAGCTTGTTGCTGTAAAAAATTATCCCAGTTTTGCAAAACTGAGGTAATATTTTGCGCAACCTCACCAACTTGGTTTATTGCCTTAACTGGTAAAAATCCAAGATAAGCGTGCTTCATTTTATACACACCAAAATCTGGATTATCTGAGTTATTAATTACAAAATCTACTTTACGTAAACGTTTTGCTTCTTCACGTAAAGGACCTGCCGGAATAAATAATTTGTTACCTAAAGCTAGAGGACCAACCACTGCTATTTCAAGATGACGTGGTAAAGCATAGTGCTGTAAACCATCATCAGAGATAATAAAGTTACAACCTAATTCTTGGGCTTTTAAAGCTGCTTGAATACGCTCACGACAGACAACAAATTCAACATCATGTAACCCTTGACGTTGGCAGTAGGCAAACTGCATAGCTACTTCATCACCAACAGTTAAAGCAGTGTCTTCAGCTGTTACATGATGTACCCCTTTGTAATTACCACCGTAACCACGGCTAATTACCCCAACTTTAAATCCCATTTCACGTAAGTAACGGAAAAGAAAACGCACCATTGGCGTTTTACCAGTACCACCTACGGTAATATTACCCACAACAATTACAGGAACTTGTAATTGTTGTGCTGGGGAGTTAGGGGCACTTAAAGAATTTAAGTCTTTTGCATACTTGCGGTAAGCAAGCTTTTTATAAAGTAAACTCAAGGGCCAAAGTAAAGCCGCCGTAAAAGTTACTTTAGGTTTATACCAAAACTTCATTTTTACTTTTTTACAACCTGTTTATTTACAACAAAGGCATATTTTGCTAAGCAACTGACGTTGCTTTGCACAATCTATAATATTTTTTAAGCTGATGATATAATAAAAAATTCAATGGTAATTACCGTTATAATTGTAATCACACTGATATTATACAGGTTTTTATGAGTTTACAAGCATATAACACTGAACACGTGCCTCTGGAGATTCTCTACGCAGATCAGGATATAGTTATAGTTAATAAACCTTATGGTTTACTCTCTGTTCCCGGAGTTGATGAACGCCTCCAAGACAGCGTTGTCACTCGTGTTGCCAAAGACTATGAGTTTGTTGAAGCTGTACATCGCCTCGACATGGCAACTTCCGGCATTATCGTCCTCGCAGTTTCCAAACTTGCCGACTCCGAATTAAAAAAACAGTTTCGCGAACGCGAAACTAGTAAAGCTTACTATGCCATTGTGAGAGGTATAGTAGAGCGTGACCACCAATTTATTGAACAACCTCTCGGTTGTGATTGGCCCTTACGCCCTCGTCAAAGAGTTGATTATAGTGCGACGGGCAAATATGCCTTAACCGAATGCACAGTGCTCGAAAGAAACCTAGACAACAATACTACTTTAGTTAAGCTAACTCCGCATACTGGACGTTCACACCAATTACGTGTTCACATGCAAAGCTTAGGGCATGCTATCCTTGGGGATAAATTCTACGATGTTGAATTTAAAGCTAATCCTTACTTTAGATTATGCTTACATGCTGGGCACTTAGGTTTTTACCACCCACGTACAAAAGAGTATATGGAATTTAGTGCGGAGCCCAACTTTACACTGGATTATCAAATTCCGGAGTTTGTTGAAAACCCAGAAAACTAATTGGGGAAAGAAAAGCAAGCTAACAGAGAATGAGAATTGCAAATTGGGAATTGCAAGCTAATGGAGAGTGAGAATATAAATGAGAATGTAGTTGGAAAGTTTTGCTACCTTTTCTTTCTCCATTTCTACGTAATCTCCACATAATTTCCACATAACTCAAGTTTTTATTAGCCGAGATCAAGCTATTTTCAATAGCTTGATCCTTTTTTAAAACTTTTAAGCGATAACTCGGTCTAAATAAGAGTAAAAAAGTATTTACATAATTTAAACCTTGCCCTAAGTTTACTTTATCTTTGAGCTCAAACCTAGGATAAACCTAGGTAACAACTTTAGGATTAACCTTAAGCCCAACTTAGCAGGCAATTAGCACACTTTGTCGGATTGTTTTTTAGTTTATTCTGGGGTTAAGAAATATTTTTTGACCACTTTCACTCCCAAAACAAGCCGATTTTCCTTACACTCGCTCATAAAATGTCTAATTTCTCCCTCACTAAAGTCGAGAAGTTAGGCGGAGAAACGATTTATAAATTATAATATAAGTAACTACGTTATAAATTTGAGTGTAACTTTTAATTACGCAGAATTTCTATGGAATATCCATACCTATCTCAAAGCCTACAATTAAGCTTTGTCGGCTTTTCCCAGATTATTTCTTATCTAATTAATGCGCAAAAGCAATTAGATACTAAAGAGCGTTACACCCGTTTAAATCCGCACCAAGATTTAAGTGAGTTAGCTTACGCTCCACCAGACCCAGAGGCTCATTTAACCTCTCAAGAGTTCAACTCTTTAATAGGGAAAACACCTGCCGAAATTTTTAACGTTGATGCCTTAAAAGCAAACTTTGCTTCTTATTTAAGTGATTCATCAACACCAATTCCGGTAATGTCAAATCCGGGTCTTTACAGTATTCAAGTTATCGATCTACGTAAGCTCCCAGTTTTCCAACTAATTTTAACCACGCCAAAAATGGGTTTAAACTTACTTAACTCAATTTTTGGATTTGATAAATTCGATCGTAACGCTACAGTTCACCCTGCGGTGTTAAATCTCTTATCAACTACGGTTAGAGAAGAGCTTAATCAGTATCTCGAAAAACAAGTACCAAATGAGCGCGCTAAAACTATTGCCGCCCTTGATGGACTTTACCGCTTAACCCAATTAAATCTGCAAGTTATTGCATATGGGCAAGCACAACTTTATGATCATGCTTTAATTATCGATCCAACTGTAAGTTTAGTTTCAGACTGGAGTTACAAACTTAACCACGTTATCAACTTTGCTGAGCAACAAGAAGAAAGCTACGGCATGGTGAACTTTGGTTATTTTGAAAGAGATAGCCGTGACTTTATGTCACTTGACTACTTACGCGATCAGCTTGGTCTAAAAATTGAAGAACAGCTAATGTTCCACTTCCAAGAGCAAAAACTATTAAACATCGATAAATTCGATGAGCAAGTATTTGCTACTTGGCAAGAAGATCCAAGTAAAATTGGTTCAAGTTTCATGTTAATGCGTGGGCAGTTAAATGAAACTAAACCAGATGGACGTGGATCAACTGGTTATGTGCTTAACTTAGCAGCATTACGTAAGCTAGGCAAAAAAGAAGTTAAAATGACACCATTTACTTCAATTAACCCTACTGCTAACGTACAAAAAGCTTTACAGTTCTCTCAAGCTAATTCAAAAAACCAAGGGGAAATTTCTGGCTCGAGCCTAAAAGGCGATAGTCAATTTAACTCTGCTTGGGAAAAATTAAAAGTTTTACTAAATTGGAATATGCTGGAGGTAATGTCTCCGTCTTTCCCATTAGTTGCTAAAGTTAACGCTAACATTTTCGGGATTAACCGTCCTTTACTAAACTACTCGCAACAGATCTTTATTTACACCAAAAAACCACATTTCTATGTGAGTTTTTACAATGTAAGACAACACCGTAACTTAAAGTCATTCTTAGGAGCAACTCCAAGTAATATTACTTGGTACTTACGTCCATTACTTACTTTAAATGACTATAATCTTGAGTATCGTGAAGATCACTTCGAGGATTACTACCGTAATCTTAGTCCAGAGTTAGTTGAACTAACGCTAACGGTTAAAGATCTCTTTAAACGTATTCTAGAAAATAAGCGTATTAAAGAAGACGATTACATCTTTATCACCAATACGCATCAACAACTACCGGCAAATGTTTTTCAGTCAGTAGAAAACTTCCTGACTAAAGGACAGGCAGAGCCTGCCTTTAGAACTCCATTAAGTATTGCCAACAGCCACTTAACGCACGTAAATACTTATGGTAGTCTGGCAGTTGCAAGTAGTGAAACTTTTGAAACAAAAACACGTTTAAGTCGTAAAAAACGTCAACAACTTGAGGCGCAACAACTTAATCAAACTTTTAATCAAAAGCTTGAGCAAGCGCTAGAAGCTTTAGAGAAAAACTCTGCAAGCAAAACTAGCAAAAAAGAACCAAGCCAAGAATTAAAAGTTGAAGACTTTACGCATAATGAAGAATTATCTTTACTTGAGCTCATTAAGCAACAAGATGAAAAAGATAAAGCTCACTTTAAAGCAAATCTAAATACTAAAGTAGATAACAGCTTAGTAAGAACTGCTAACTTAGGGCAAATCATTGAGCAAAGTCTTGACCCGCAAGCAATTAAAAAGCATATTACGGGAATTGAAGCAGCTGTTCCATTAATAGTTGCTGATGGTTTTACTGATCTTGATTTACTAGATTTAGTAAACAAAACACAAATACCTTCTTGGAAAAACAACCGTATTGTTTATCCTCTAGTTCGTACTAACACCTTGTTAGGCGTACCTAACTTTAGTAAGGTAATTACTCAAACTAATTACCAGATTACGACCAAGGTAGCTACAGGTAGCGACGGTAAAGCCCAAGCTGCATTTATTCGCATGCTTAACCATACTAATGTGTTAACCGCTAATGAAAAAGAACAGCTTGAGCACTTTTTAAAGGTACAAGTGGCAAATAACGAAAAAGCTTCAGTTGAGTTTGATAAATTTGCTTTCGTTCCTGCAGACCTCTGGCAAGCTTTAAAAGCTTCGCAAAAAGAACTGATCAAAAATGCTTACCGTGCAAAACAAAGCATTCAGTTTATGGACGAGGAGATTAGCAAAGAAGATATCTACTCTCTTGAAGATTACGAACACTTTGATTCGCAAAAATACTTTGAACTTGCGCAAGAACTCGGCATGGAACACTTTATCACGCCTATGTCTTCAAAAGTTGAAAGTTACCTTGCGGAAATCTTTAAAAAGACTAACCGTAAGTATGGTCCATTCCCTTATCAGTACATTAAAGATAGTAAAATCAACCATGCTGAACAAGAGCGTATTCAACAAGTACGTAATTGGGCAAAAGAAAATAACTATCGTGTTGTTGGCTTAGGGCAAAGACTTTACTTTGCTTCTCCTGATGCGCTTGAAGGGGTTAAATTACTGTTCCAATTTGCTAAGTTCTACCAAATTCAGAAGTATAAAACTTTAAATGAAGGACTTACTGATGGCGCAGTAGTTCAAGAAGATTTAAACTACGATAACCTAGCTATTTGGTTAGACTACAAGAAAGTTTACACCCAACCAGTAATGGCGAACATTGCCCTAGTTAACCGTAACCTGTTAGCTAAATGCTATCACTACGATGTTACTAGTCCAAAAGATCTCAACCGCATGCTCAAATTTATGACAGACGAAGGCATGCGTGGAGATGAAATGTTCTTTGGTGGCTATAACCGCTACTGTCCAATTGGTGGGTTAGCGCGTCCATATGTTGCTAATCTCCTAGTACCGGTACAAAGTGATCCATACATCAAGTACCAAGAAAAAGCTGCAGCTCTTGAGCTTCTAACTCAAGCGCCTCTGACAGCTTCAAACCAAGAGTTCCAATACTTAGTTGCTTGCCAACAAGCAATTCAACCTTGGAGCAACAAAATTAGCTTCTTAGCTAACGGTTACCGCTATCCAACGGTGCAACTACCACTGTTTGAGCAACTACAAAGTAAATATCGTCCACGTATTGACCAAGCTAACCGCACTATGGTTGCCCAAGTACGTCAGTACTACCTCAACCACCATCAATTACGTGACGATGTTATCTTACTAGATAACGTTGCTTGTGTACCTCAAGGTAGAGCCTTAACTCTACAAAGTGGTAATGACTGTTTAAGTCATCGTAAAACACCAAGCACTTGGATTATTAGTAAAAGTTTAATTCGTCAAAGTGCGCCTATCTGGCAAGAATCTGATTGGCATTTAGGTAAACTATATCTACTTGTTTCAGCTAACCAACGTATTGGCTTTATCAACCAAAGTGGAGTAGAGCCATTACCGCTTGAACGTATTATTGATCATGGCGTAGTTTATGATCAACAAAGTAATACCCCAAGCATTGCTAGCCTCCTTAACTGGGGACGAGAAAATAAATTTGCTAGTCAAACAGTTTCGCAAATCCAAGATAACCAGCAAGAATACCTTGAACATATTTCTAAGGCATATGAGCATACGCCTAAGTATCCAAAACCACAGAAACAAGTTCAAGTTAATGTTGCAGAATTTAACGAAGGTAAATTCTTCTTAGAGGATGAGGAAGAAAGCGGTCTATCTTTAACTACCGGTTTCCGTGACGAAATCTTTGACGAACAAGAAAACTTCCATGTGGTACAAACTACTTCTTTCTATAACGAAGAAGATAGTGAGCAAACAGACCAAAATTCTGACGCAAATAATAAAGCGCAAAAAGCTCCACAGGAAAAAGTTACAGTTGAGCCTCCTCGTAAGAAAGGAGCTTGGTGGAAATTTGGTTTCTTCTCTGATGAGGAAGAGCCTGAACCAGAAAGAAATGTTGATAAAAGCAAACATGGTACTCCAGTAAAAGCCATGAGCTTCGATGTCAATAATCGTAATGTCCAAGTTAATTCTCAAAGTAATAAAACTAAAACTTTTGATGATTTAAACATAGGTTCAGATTTCCAAACCTCAACTAAACAAATTCAAACGCAAGCATTTGCCTTTACTGCAGGAATTAAAGCTAAACCTGAAGAAATCATTGCTGAGGCAAAACCTGTCTTTGGTGGTAGTACGCTAATTCAGCGTGCGCAACACTATGTAGCGCGTAAGCTCCAACAAAATGAAGCTACTATCTTTGCTAAAGGCATGGCAACCACCACTAACTTTGATCTCGGGGTTAAAGTAAGTCCTGCAAATGACTATGCTAAATACTTAAAACGTGTTTATCGTCAACTAGCAAATGAGCAAGGTCATGACTTAAAAGCCGTTGAGCAACAAATGCTGGGTGACTTAAATAATCTTGTTCACTCTTCAGCATTTGCAATTTATCCAAGTCTTGAACAACAAGCGAGTGATGTCGGTTTAATTACTTACAACCGCAATACCCCGCAAACTTTAAGTAAACTTAAAATTAAAGTTCTGAACTTAGATACCCAATTCTACCGTTGGGAGAAAATGCTCAACCAGTTAGAGGACTCTTCTGTTGCCTCAATCCAACGTATTGATGGTATTCGTGGAGAAGAGCTCAGTGCTGAAGTTATTAAAGAGAACTTTGCGCAAGACAAGTTCATTCGCTATAACCATCGTTTTGCAACTCCAAGAGAAATCGGGATTGCTTTAGCTCACCGTAAAGCTCTCTTAAGTGCACTATACGATGAAAGCATTGATCACAATGACTTTGTCCTCATCTGTGAAGATGACATTATCTTTAGTCCTGAATGGCAAAGACGCATGGCGCGTATCTTGCTCCAAGCAAGTAACGAGCCAATCGATGCAATTAACTTACTGCATCCAAAAATTCTTTCTAACCTAGTGTCACCGTTAGAGTTACATCATGCCCGCGTGCTTAACTTATCAAGCTGGCATTATGTTGCAACTCCTAACTTACCACAACTAGTTAGCTCACCAAGCTACCAACCTCTAACTTCATCTTGCTACCTTGTACGTAAAAGTGCAATTGCCAATGCCGTACAAAAAGGAGTTTTAGATCAAGTTGGGGCTTCAGCTAGCGACTTAGTGAACTTCCTAGAAATTTGGCCAGATAGAATTCGTACAGCAGTGCCAACCTTAGCGCACCTTAACCATGAAGTTAATACTATGGATTCAATCCTGCATAATGTAAGAAAAGCGGGTGCTATCTATAACTTCGGTTATCGTCGTATTAAGTGGACTAATAGATAACGCCAATTAGTCTAGACAATGGCGTTTTTGTAAGAATAATTTTTAATTCTTTATTATTTTTATCTTGTACTTGGATCAGGTTGCTTAGGCAACCTGATCTTTTTTGTACTAAAATAGTCAACTTTATCCTCTTAGGTCTCTAGAATTATCTAGCTTAGCTTGCATTAGCAAGAGCTAATCTTCTTAACCGCCAAGCTCTATCTTCTCAACAGCAAAGCTTTATTTTCTTAACAGCAAAGCCCTATTTTCCCAACAGAAAATCTCCCTCTTCTTCCCTGCATTCGCAAAATTTTCTCCTCATCTACTATTACAAACTTCCTCTGATCTATCCCTAGTTACCACTTCCTAGTAGCACAAGACTACTAACTATTTAGGTGGTATCCTGCATTTGTCAAAAAGTTTAGCTATAATATAAAACAGTCTTAACGAAATTTTAAAGGAAGACAAACATGGCAAAATCTAAATTATTTACTCCGGTAACAATTGGTGCAAATACTTTTAAAAACCGCGTATTTATGTCACCTATGTGTATGTATAGTGCAGAACCTCATACAGGTTTACTAAATCAAAAACATTTTGATCACTATCTTAGCCGTGCCTTAGGAGGCGTTGGTGCTATTATTGTTGAAGCCACAAGCGTACAACCTCAAGGTGGGATCTCTAAACTAGATTTAGGTCTGTGGAACGATGAACAAGCACGTGCTTTTTCAGGCTTAACTGCAGCTGTACATAGCTATAATTGTAAAATCGGTATTCAGTTATCACATTCAGGTCGTAAAGGGCAAGACTGGGAAGTAGTATATGCTCCTTCAGCAGTTGGTGCTTTTTCTCCTGAATACAAAGAACCAGTTGCGTTAACTACTGAACAAGTAGAAAAATTTATTGAGGATTATCTCGCCGCTGCTAAACGTGCAGAAATGGCTGGTTTTGATTTTATTGAAATTCACGCAGCACACGGTTACTTAATTAACCAATTTTTATCACCGATTACTAACCAACGTGATGATCAATTTGGTGGTTCATTAGAAAAACGCTATGAACTTCTTGGTCGTCTTATCCGCGGAATTAAAGCTAATACCTCTTTAGATGTGTATGTGCGTTTTTCTGCAAATGAGGTTGAAGAAAGTGGTAATAGCTTTGAAGAAATGCAAATGCTGTTACATCTAGCTTACGCTGATGGTGCGGTATTCTTTGATATCTCTTCAGGTGGCATTACGCCAACATCTCCAGAAGTATTCCCTGGTTATCAAGCATTATTATCAGCAGAGTTCTCTAAAGCAGGTTTACCAGTAGGTGCAGTTGGTTTACTAGATACTCCAGAATTAGCAGAGTATGTTTTACGTGCAAATCATGCGCAAGTAATCTTTATTGGTCGTGGTTTACTAACTAACCCTAACTGGGCTTTAAACGCTGCCCATAAACTGCACGCGCTTGAGCAATATGATTTTGCTATTGACTCTTATAAACGTGGTATTAAGTAAATATACCTCTAGAGTTAATTGCAACCTTATTAATATGCAACCTTATTAATAAAGGTTAATTCTTTTACTTTCTTAGTTGATTGCATACAAATAACTAAAGAAATGGACAAAAAATAAGTTCAGTAAATTCTTGATTTACTGAACTTATTTTTTTATCTTTCTCTTTTTGACAGTGGTAAAATATGCTTTATTATTGCAAGGTAATTTAACCAGAGCTTAAGAAATTTACCAAGAGAAAAGACAAGTTAATCATAAGCTAATTACAAGCTAGAGAAGGAAGAACGAAATAATTACTTTAACAAGAGCACAAGACACATAAACTCATCTTGTCGCTATAAGCTCGATCTAGCTTAGGCTAAAATTACCCATTTTTAAGTAAATTCCCCAATGCAATAATTGATTTTTGGTTTTTAATTATTTTTTAGTAGAGACGTTTTAGAATTTATATGAAAGTTATCGCTTTTACCGGAGCAGGAATTAGTAAACAGTCTAATATTCCTACTTTTATGGAATGCCCAGAAGTAAGAGACAAGTTACACCGTTGTTTTGCCCAAAATAATCCAGAGGAGTACCGCAAAACTATCTCGCAGTTAAAGCACAACATGCAAAACGCTTTTCCTAATCCGGCTCACTTAGCTTTAGCTCAATATCAAATTCCAATTATTACCATGAATATTGATGGTCTACATACTTTAGCTGGTAGTAAAAAAGTGTTAGAGCTTCATGGAGGCTTGCCAAATGAAGAAGAACTTGCGTACGCAGAGCAACTACGTAATAAACCAGTTCTTTACGGTGATCCTGCGCCTAACTACGAGAAAGCTTTTGATATGGTAACCCAATTAGATGCTAATGACATTTTTATCGTTGTCGGTTGCTCTTACCATACAGCTATTGCTAATGACCTACGTCGTATTGCTGAAAATATTGGCTGTCGTATCTATGAGATACAAGATGACGCAGCGCATAAAGTTCCTGCATTACTAGAAAAACTTTTTGGAGCAACAAATGAGTGATCTCAGTAAAGGGATTATTTTGGTTTGTATTTCAGCGCTTGCAAGTGCATTTATGGCACTGTTTTACAAGTTAATTAATACCGACATCTCTATTTACGAAAAAGTATTTGCCCGTGGCTTATGCAGTACAATTGTTGCTTTTAGTTTAATTGCTCATCTACGTAAAAAACTAAATAAGAAAAAAGCTCTTGGCACTTTAAAAGCAGATGCAATTTACCCTGCTTTTATCTGCCAACCAGGCAATGCGAAGTTAATGCTCCTCCGTTGCCTAATGGGAGCTTCAGGAATTATTACCTATGTGTACATGGTAAACTACATGAGTTTAGCTGACGCAGATATGTTCACTAAGCTAACCACAGTGTTTATCATAATTCTCGGTTTATTTTTCCTTAAAGTAGACAAACTCAATGCAGTGCAAGTAGTTGTCGTGGTTATTAGTTTAATCGGAGCAGCGCTAATTATTAAACCAAGTTTTAATAACCCTTTACTATTAGGTTATTCAATTGGTTTACTGCAAGCACTCTTTGGTGCTCTAGCTTATATTGCCATTCGCTTTCTCTTAACGCAAAGTAAAAACAAAGAGCATCCTCTAACAATTGAAAGCGCTTTAGCTTTAACTATTTTGCTCTTTTCAGCATACCCAGCTATGCAAACTTTTACTGCATATAATGGGCATGAGTTAAATTATCTATACTTAGCAATTGCAACAGTTTCTGCTTTAGTAGCCCAATATACTTTCTCTTTTGCCTTAAAGTATGCTCCTGCTGTCGAAGTTAATGTTTACCAATATTCTTCTTTACTTTGGAGTAGCTTATTTGGCTTTATCTTCTTTGCCTTTATCCCTGACTTAATGTCATTAACCGGTTACTGCCTAATTGTTTGTGGTGGCTTACTTCTCTACTTCCACAATCTTAAAGTTTACCGTAAACAGCAAAAGCTAAAAAAGCTTGCACAAGAGGCAAAATAAGAGAAAAAAGTAAGTAGTAAACAACTCAACCTATAGCCATAACATGGCTATTCTGGTTATTTTGAATTTCCGATTTTCGATTTTCGATTTTCGATTTTCGATTTTCGATTTTCGATTTCACTCCTAATAAAAAAAGAGTAGGCAACAGCCTACTCTTTTTGCGTTTGTACTTTTTTGCTTTTTGCTCTTATGCGCTTTGAGCTTTGAGCTTTGAGCTTTACTTTTTTGCTACAGTGTCTTTACTTACACCGGAAAATCATCAAGATTAGCTAGTAAATTCTCAATAGCTTTTTTCGGAATCCCTAGTTCTTTTAACAGTACTTCAGGATTTGCTGAACTACGTAGTTGCGTAATGATTTCTCCGGTATTACCAAAAGTAGCATAAAGACGTTTAATACTAGTTGCCCCTAAACCAGGAATTGCTTCCAGCATTTCTTTACCAGTTACTAAGCCAGAATCACGTTTTGCTTGACGCTTACGATTCGCGTAATTATGCGCTGCATCTCTTAGTTTAAGCAGGTGAATTAGCTCTGGACTTTGTGGTTCAAGCATAATCTCTATTCCACTTACCCCATCAATAAACTTTTCCGCGCCATAACGACGGTTATCTTGTTTAGTTACCCCTATAGTTTTAATTGGATATAAAAACTCGGCAAAGCAATAAGCATAAACAATTAACTCTTTAAATTTACTTACAGTTAAATTTAAAGGAAGTTTATCTAGCCAGCTAAACTCATGAGCGGTAAGATCTTGCTCTTCTAGAGATAGATCTGCAAAGCTAGTTAAACTTACTTGCTCACCAAGTGCTACTTGCTTAGATACTTGTTCACTTTGTTTTTGTAACAACAGGTAAGCCAATGCTGTACTTTGAGTAGTACTTTCAGCATTACTTTCAGTAGTACTCTCACTAGCTTGTGCTTGTGCACTAGCTAGGTAAGTTTTAATTAGCTTCGCGCAAGATACAAATTGTCTCGTAAGAGATGAAGAATTGTCTGGTAGAGTTTGCTTAATGTAAGCTTGATACAAAGCTTGCCCTGCATTTAACGCTAAGCAGTTAGCAGCTAGACCTGGAAACAGTTGCTGATTTTTATTAACCAGATGATTAATAATATTACGTCCAGCAAAAACAAATGTTGAGAAAACCTCAATTGCACGTAATTGATAAAGAATTGGCGCTAAAACTTTATTTGCTACTTTTATTTGCTGTTTCCCACCGTCAATTAAAATTACTAATGGCATATTTGCCAATGACAATTGCTTGTAGTAACACTTGTTGACTGCTTGCTCCATAGCTGCATAATCATCGCCTGGAGTAATACCCTCAATGTTAAAGTGACGATAATCTGCAGCTAACACTCCTTCCTTATTAGCAGCTACACATGACCCCTTAGCAAACATCCCACGGTCATGGGAAATATCAAAACAGTGGATTTTATTAAGGATTGCATTGGAACCAAGGAGATCAGAGAGGTTATTCCAAGAGTTGCCTGTTATCTCATCTTCACTTAAGAAACTATATTTACTTGCCTCTTGTGCTTTAGCATTACCCCCTTGGGCAAAGGCTAAAGTAAAGTTGTGCTGTAGTTGACTAGCCTCTAAGTAACTTACTAAAGGAAAAAGTTCACTTAACCCTTTGCCCTCGTCGAGCTCTGTTAATTGCTCTTCAACTAAATCTAAGCAAGAGCTTAAATACTTCTCTTGAGCTTGCACAAGTTGGCTTTGCTTAAAGAAATCACGCGCTAAATGGTGCAGAGCTGGTTGGGCTACCTTGTACCAATCTTTTGCGCCAAATGCTTGTTGCCCTAGATTATGCCAATCAGCTGAGCTAGCCAAAGTAGCACTCTCTCCTGCAAAGATAGAACTGCTGTTTGCTTGTGCTTTCACGGCGTAACTCACTAGAGTTTGCTCCAGTAAACGCTCTGCTTGTGCTTGTAATTTTCTTCTTTCTTCAGGCGCTAACGAAGCTAAGTATTCCTTAGCTTTAGCGCTCAACTCTTTGCCTTTAGCACTTAAACTAAAGTCCTTATCCCAAGAGGCAAAAGCAAACTCATCATCTTCACCTGCTTGCGAAGTTAATCCTTGCTCTTTCTCTTCCTCTGACGTTAAACCTTGAGCGCTAGATAAATGGTCGTAACCATTAACTTCCTGCTCACTATCAGCAAAGTCATCAAAGTTTTGTGCTTCAAGTTCTTGGTAATCAACTCCCTCTTTATAGTCAAAAGCGTCCCAATTACTTTGGCTCTTGCTAAACTTTGTAGAGATAACTTTGGAAGCATCAAACTCCTCTCCCTCATCGAGCTCCCATGAGTAATCTTCTTCATTAAATGCCAGATTATCTTCATTGGTACTAGCTATCTCAGCTTCATCACTAGCCAAATAGCTAGCTTTTGCTAGGATAGTTGCTTGACTTGTTGCTTTGCTTGTTCCTTGACTAGCTACAGATCGAAGTTCTTGCTCTTGCCAATATTGCCCTAGCGCTTCAAGGAGTTCCTTTTGCTCTAAAAGTTGCTTGAGATCAAGCTCTTGCTCTGATAAATTTTCCAGCACTAATTGCGCAAGGAGCTTATCGCCATTTTGCTCAAGAAATACTTGGGGCAAGAGACGATTAAATAAATTTATTTCTGCAGTTAAATACAACTGTAAGGCTGATTTGTCTGTCATCTTGCTTTCCTTTACTACTTCTTACTGCTTAGTTTTTTACGTTTACTTGCCGTACGCTGTAAAATTAAATTTGCTCGCTGCTCTAAAGCGCATTCTGCGTTAAACTCTGCGAGTTTAATCAGATTACTATAAGGAGTTCTTGCTCCTAAAATCACATTGTAACCAAAAACTTGCGAGAGCTCTTTTGAGAGAGCTTTAGCTTGCTCGGGTGTAAAAGCAGAGTTATGGAGAATAATCTTACGAGGATGATGTTTTAACAGATCATGGTTAGACGGTAAATAATCATCTTGACGCACTATTTTGTAATAGTCGAGTAAAAAGCCAGCATACAATTGACTATTGCTGAGCTCGGCGCCTCGACGACGAGCTAAGCCTAAATTAGTACTTTCACTCGCATCTGCCAATAATAAATTACGAATATCAATAACCAGTCCATGACAAACTTCAACCACAGACATACAAGTCCCTAACTCATTGCGATACAGTACCACCAACTCAAAATTATCACTAAAATCTAGCGTATCTAAAATTGAACGAGTGGCAATATTTGCCTTGGTTACCGGCATTTTGTCCGCAACTTGTTTAAACAGCTTTTTCCCCGCTACGCCTTTATTGAGAAAGATCTCTTTAATTGGTTGCCAATAAGCTTGGTAATCAATTGGCGTTGTATAGACACAATGACCTTTACATAAATCAAAGTCATACTTGTCACAAGGGTGTTTATAAATTCTTTGATGTTTAGCAAAAATACTCGGCTTACAGCTTGGTATTTTAAAAGTCTCTTGGAACTCTTCAATAATTTTATTGGCTGTACTCCCCTCAATAAACGGTCCAATCATCTCGATTTTACGCTTAAGTTCACGACTTAAGAACATTAAGTCGCGACGATAAGCCCCTTGAAAATAAATACTTTGATAGTTTTCATTCGGGGTTAAATAGAGGTAACGAGTTTTCTCTGGACTGGTTTTATTGTAGTAAGGTAAATAGAATTTTTGGTAAACATTGTATTCGAGCTCATGTGCTTCACTGTCGAGAAAAACAAAAATAGTTTGTACGGAAGCAATACGTGCTTCCATTTCTGGACGATGTGATTCCCCACCTTTGAAATAAATCGGTAAACGACTCGGTAAGTTCTTTGCTTTCCCGACGTAAATAACTTTACGTTCACGGCTAAGCATACGATAAACTCCAGCTACTGGTGGAGTTGCGTTATAAAAACGTACCGGATCAAAAGGGATATCTTGGTTCATGAGCCAGCGAACTTTATTCTGTTGATCAGTAAAATCAACTAAAGTTAAGTTAGCCATAATTTTTGCTTTTGTAAGCGAAAAAAGTACAAGCCAAGGGCATGTACTTTTTTCTCAAAATTAGTCTGCTTTAGCCAGCAACTCAAGCGTTGCTTTAGCTGCTAAGACATCAGAATCTTTTTGTAATTGTAAATGTTTAAAATAATAAATTTGACGCACTTGTAAGTTGTAAGCATAGTCAAGTAAAGGTTTGATCTCACGCACTAGATTAGCAGCGGTTAGATCTTCTTGGATTAACTCTTTAGCTAACTCTTGCCCCATGACAATATTTGCGAGAGCAACATATGGAGTTTTAATTAAGCGTTTAGCTAAGAAAAAGTTAATGCTACCTAGACGATAACCTACAACCATTGGCGTATGACAAAGGAGAGTATCGAGCGTAGCTGTACCAGAAGAAACAATTGCTAAAGCCGAGGTCTGCAGTACTTGATGCGCATGGCGATCAACAAATTTAACTTCAACTTCTGGGTAATCTGCTACTGCTTCAAAGAGTAATTTTTTTAATTTCTCTTTAGCCACCGGAACAACTAGTTCTACATCTGCTGGTAAAACTTGTTCACGAATTGCTACGCGAATAGCACAGATATACCATGCAAAAATATTCTCGATTTCCGCACTACGAGAGCCTGGAAGAATAGCAATACGTACTTTAGAAGAGTCTAAGCTTGCCTCTCCTTGGTAAGTGTAAACATTTGCTTTTGCTAAGTCCTCTTGCGCTTTTTGAGCTGAAGGTAAGCTTTGGACAAAATCTTGAATTTGTCTTGCATTAGCAAGGTAATCAAAGCTTGGTGCCTGTACTTGCTCTTGGTTATCTTTTACAGCAAAAGTTTGCGTAGATGATAAAGCCGAAGAAGCAGGTTCACCTGCTTTAGCTTTTCCAGCTGCAGAAGTTTTTGCTGTCTCTTGCTGTAGTTGCGCATACTCTTCAGGAGTAACTGCTAAATAGTATTTACCATCTAGTCCTAAGAAAAAGTCTTCAGGTTTTACCTTAGCTAAACTAAAGTTTGCTTGTGCTTTTTGAGCATCTTGCGACACTTCTTTTGCAACCTGTTTGCTAGCTTGTTCTTTAGTAGCTAGCTCTTGCTCTTTAGGTGCTTGCGTTGCAGGTTTACTCTGAGTTGCTTGTTCTTGCTTAACTTGAGAGTTAGAACCTTCGCTTGCTGCTTTTGCTTGTGCATTTTGTTCTTGAGCTGGTGTAGTATGTGTAGTAGCAGAAGAATTTACTTTTGTTTGTTCTTGCTGCTCTTGCGCTTGAGCTTGTTCTAATTGCGCTTGCGCTTCTCTTTGTTTTTCTTCTTGTTCAAGAATTTCGCTATAACTAGCTTTTTCTTTGCGCGCGTCCATTAAACGCTTAGCTTGAGAAACAGAAACTTGCCCACCAGTTAAATGGTGTAAACGTTGCTCTGCTTCTTGGTTTAAACGAGCTTGTAAAGTTTGCGCGTCTAGGCTTAAACTTTCTCCGAGTTCATTCGCTAAACGATGCCCTACATAAGTAGCAGCTTGCGCATGTTGATCATAGAAATCTTTTTCAAATGGTAATAAACAAAGCACTAGATCACATGCTTGTTTAATAGTTTCAATACGTCCTTGACGCCAAGCCCATACAGATGGACTCACGTATTGAATGGTTTTAATGCCAAGTTCTTGCTTAGCATAGGTCTCAAGACGTAAATTAAAATCTGGATTATCAATCCCAATATAGAGCTGGGCTTGTGACTCTTTTAGTTTAGTTTTTGTTTGCTTAATTACACGAAGAATCTTCGGTAAACTTAACACTACATCGACTACCCCAAAATATGAAAGATCACTTATATCGTACCAAGTAGTAACCCCTTGAGCACGCATTAAATCGCCACCTATACCAACAAATTCTAAGTCAGGACGCACATTTTTTAATTGTGCTACTAAACCTGCCCCTAACTGGTCACCACTAACTTCTCCAGCAACAATGCAAATCTTGGTATTGAGGGGGATTTGCGCTAGAGTTTCAGGCGTAAGTAGGTTGGAATTAAGCATAGATATACCTTCTTTTTTTAAATAAAAGTTATGGAGTTCGCCTACTTATATTATAGCCGAAAGGGAATTTTTTATTGCTAAATTCTCACAAATAACAACCCGCAACCCAAGGAAAAATTTTTCAAAAATTCCTCCGGTTTTGGAGTATACTCATAAAGTGCTGACCAAACCGCACGCAGGTTTTTATCTGAATTTACTTTGTTGGAGTTTAACTCTATGAAAAATGTTCTAACAATCCAATCGCATGTCGTATACGGCTATGCGGGCAATAAGGCCGCAACTTTCCCAATGCAACTTTGTGGCGTTGATGTTTGGCCTCTAAACACCGTTCAATTTTCCTCTTCTACACGTTACCCAAAATTTGCAGGCCCAGTTACTACTAATGAGGACCTAATTAAGATCGTTCAAACCCTCGCCGATCCTGAAGTTAATTTCTTACACAAAGTAGATGCAGTACTATCTGGTTATTTAGGTTCTGCTGAACAAGTAGATGCAATTCTTGAAATTGTTGATACTGTGCGTGAACAAAATCCTGACGCTGTTTATTTACTTGATCCTGTAATGGGTAAAGCTGGTAAAGGTTGTATTGTTGCTCCTGGTGTAGCGCAAGCAATTCGTGATAAAGCAGTATCACGTGCTAATATCACTTGCCCTAACTTAGAAGAGTTACAAATTTTACACGGTAGTGAGTTAAGCTCTTTTGCTGACGCAGTTAATGCAACGGTAGAATTAGCTAAAAAAGGTCCATCTATTGTGATGGTAAAACACTTACATCGTTGTGCTTTACAGCCAAACGAGTTTGAAAGTTTACTTTATGATGACAATACTGGCAAGTTATACCATTTAACTCGTCCACTAGTTGATTTACCACGTGACCCTGTAGGGGCTGGTGACATGTTAACTGGGGTTTTACTTGCTTGTTTATTAACGGGTAAAACAGCTTTAGAAGCTTTTGAGCATGCGCAAAATGCAGTTTACTTAGTGGTTAAAGCAGCTAAGGACGCTGGAGAATTGGAGTTACAACCAATTGCAGTGCGTCGTGAGATTATGGATCCGCCTCTAACTTATCGTGCGGTAGAACTTAATCCTGCTGATTACCAAGCAAAACAAAAAGCTCTATAAAGCAAAGCTCAAACAAAAAGCTTTTTAAACAGAGTTTGCTACTAAAGCTTGCTAAGCAAAGCTCTAAGCTAAAGCTCTATAAACCCAAGCTTTCTCAGCAAAAACTTTGTTAACTAAGATTATTTAGATAGATCCCAGCCTAAGCTGGGATCTATCTTTTTCTTTATGTTAAAATAGGAAATAAAATTTTCCCAATCAACAATAATAGCTTATGCAAAAACACCTCTTTCTGCTGACTTCAGCTACATGCGCTTCTTTAGTAGCTTTAATTCAGCAACGTAAAGAAATTAATCCTGCAAATATCTACGTTCTTTACAACGAACAAGCAGCTAATAGCTTGCTGAACCTAGATATCCCTGCGCAACAAATGATTGCTATTGACGATTATATTGCGCAGTTTACGCAATTACGTAACCAATTTTCCTTAGACCAGTACTTTGCCAGAGTACAAAACTATTATCAATTAATAGCTAACCTTCTCAGCCAAGGTCAGCAAACACAAGTTAGTGCGCAAAGCCTAACTCTTGACGGTTTTCATGTCTATGTGCCTTGTTTAGACACTATTGAGGCGCAAACTCTAGCTAATCACCCGCAGTGTGAAAGCTTAACTTTTATTGAAAGTGACGTTTACGCTTACTTTCCGGAAAACCTAAAAGAAAACCCTGCAGTTTTACAAGAGTTTACAGAATTCTATCAAGATTACCCTGAAGCTAATTACTATGCTACAGGGATTCCACCGTTTACAGTATGTAAAGCCAATGACTTAGTTGGCTTAATGAACCCACGTCTGGGTTTAGATAGCAATCCAATTACTTTTTTCCGTACCAATCAGGCAGCTTACTACTGGCTCAATGGTCACAGCTACCAAGGTAGACGCGTTGCTCTCTATACTCTAACGAGAGAAGAGTTAACTAGCTTACCACAAGCACGTGAGTTTACCCAGTTATATCTAGATAACCTCGTAAACCTCCGTCGTGCACGTGTTAACTACTATATCCAGTTAAAACCAAACCTTTGGGTAATTGATAAATTAACTTTAGAGCTTTTAACTCCAGAAAACTTCGCTGATTACCTTATCCGCATGGCGGAAAAGTTCTCTAGCCACAAGTGCAAAAAGCTCTTAGTTAAGCTAACAAGCGCTGCTAGTGAAACGCAAAGAAAACAAATTACTCTGGCGTTAAACGAATATAAAATTGAAGCGATCTTCTTAGATGAGGCAGAGTTCTTACTGCCAAGCTTACTTAGCTTACCAGCTAATGCTATTAGTATTCATAGCTTAATTGCTCCAGAGTTAATCTACGCATTAATAGCAAAACAAAATTATATTAGTGATCTCTTTATTGCTAGTAACTACCCAGAAGTGTCTGCTTATCTCGATCATTACCAATATAATTTTACCAACCTCTTAGCTTCTTTACAAAAACAGCAAGCTAACTTTTATAAAGAAACGGATGCTGCTAAAAAAATTGTGCAGTACAACAAAGAGCAAATGCTTAACTCTCACTGGCATGGCTTAGTAGAGCAAGCTTTAGCTGACTATGATGATTTAATCTATCAGCAAGTACAAAAACTTGTACAAACAGATCGCGCGATTGTTGTTCCTAACTACTTCGATCCTTTAGTCCAAACTACTATAATCGAAGAAAGTTTTGCCGAAAAAGAACAACATAATCGTGAACAATTTGCTCCGAGCAAGGTAGAAGAAAGACGTGCTCTGGCTGCTAAAGCCCAGCAAGCTGCAAAACAAATTAGTGCTCTTGATGCCGAAGATACTATTCTTGGTAACGCGCAAGAAACAACAGCGCAAACGGCAACTGCACAAACTGCTACTGCGCAAACAGCTGACGCTAACCAAGTTGCAAATGCAAGTAAGCAAGCTTCTGGCACTAATGACAAAGCTGAAACTACAAGCAATAGCAACCAAGCTTCAAACGTACAACTTGACTCTGAAAATCTAAATCACGATCGTACGTTTATTGGACAAAATCATGACGAAGAACCTGAAGAAGTAGTGGTAGATAAAGCTCAACTTCTCAAAATGCTTAAAGAAAAAGCTCTTGAAGGTTCACCGTCAGATTTAAAAATCCAAGCGCAAGCACGTAGCTTAATTGGCAACACTAAAGCTATCCGCTTTATTAACCCACATGCAAAAAGTAATGATGTAAACCGTGAGAGTAATCTGTCAGTCGCTTATCAACTAGCAGAACAACGCTTAGATAAAGAATCTCAAGCTGCTGCACGTGAAATTCGCAATCCTTTTGCGCAAGGCGTAAACGACTATACGAAAAAAGTTGAGTTCAGCCTTGATCTGTTACAAAAGTTTATTGCCCGCAAAATGCCAAGCGATTTATTGTCGCCTCTAGGTAAGACTACACTTGGCGAGCGTAAAGCGCAAGCACAACAAGCCCAAGGCTTTACCTGCTTAAGCAAAGATAAGTTTACTGCATTGCCTCCATATGCTGTACTTGAGCTTTACTACTCAAGCTTAGAAGCACGTAAGCATTCAACGGGTAAAATTGTAGTAATTGACAATGAGCAAATGCTGAAAGACTTTACCGTATGGAAGAGATTTAGCGGGTTTGCGATTAATGAAATGGTGATTTTAACCACGCAACCACAACTGGTGGATCGTGTGAGCTATGCAGCTAATCGTGTAATTGACATCTCTCCTTATTTTGAAGAGCTTGAAGCTAAACCTTACTTTAACATTCAAGATCTAATTAATGTCGGCTATAAACTGCAAAACCGTATTCAGATCTTGTTAGGTTTTAGTCCAGCAGAGCTTTATGTACCACAATTTAATAAATCGTTGTACTTTGCTCTGTTAGCTAACTTACCTCTAGTAAAAGTTAACGTGCTCCAAGAAAAAGGTGTATCTCTCGAGTACCCTGAACTAGGTTTAAGTGCCTTACATAAGCTACTTGACCAGTTCCAAGCAAATTACCCTTGCTTAGTACCAAAACCTTTACTGGTTCAAGAAAAACATGGTATTGATGATATTCTTTACCGTGCAGATAATGAAACTGAAAGAAACAAATACCTAAGCTATAAAATCCGTGGCAAGATCTACAACATTACCGAGTAATCGGAGTTGTATTTTAAGTTATATCGCAGCAAGAAGTCCCAAGATCTCAATCTTGGGACTTCTGCTATATTAGATATTAGCCATAAATTGCTCAAGCAACTGCTTTACATCTTATTTCCTAGGTAGCTACCTCTACTTAAAGCTCTTACCATATCTTAAGTAGAACAACCAAGCTCCAGTAAAACTTAATAAGATTAACCCCGCATTTAATAACAAGAGGGTAGCCCCCGCTTGACGTGGTAAGGTAATAATAAAACTAATTAAAATTCCTGGAACTAAGAGGCGAATAAAGGTAAGTAAAGAGACCGCGGTTCCGGTCATCTGCGGGAAATACATTAGGTAAGTTACCGTCATATTCCCAATTTGAAAGCCATTGAGTGTCATGTTTAAGCCAAGGGCAATAATAATTGTCCCCACACTTAACCATGCGGGATTTAAAGCAATGGTAAAGTTTACCATGGTAAACAGCGCTTGCAAGCTTGAAGCTACCAGCCACACTTTAATTGGTGAGTAACCTCGTTTTACTGAGATTTTATTTAGTTGTATCCCAACAATTTGCAGTAAAACTAAAGCAAAGGTATAGTAACCTAAATGCTGGGGAGCTACTTGGTAGTCCTCCAAATATATCGCTGGTAAGAGAGTAGGAAAACCAAAAACTGCACAAGTTAGAATTGTGCTATTTGCAATTAACAAAAGAGCCGGAGCTGTTGTTAAGATAGTGGCAAAGTTTGCCAAGATTGGTTTAACTTTTATTGACTGTACTTTAGTTGGATCTAAAGTTTCAGGGACTAAACAACTAACTAACACTATAGCTAGCATTAAAGCAAGGCAGACAAAGTAAAAAATCCAATGCCAGCCCAAGTATACAAAGATGTAACCACCCACTAGCGGACTTAAAGCTGGTCCAAAGAGAAAGAGAGTTATTAGCCACGCATTGTAAATTACAAAACGTCTTGGACTAAAAATATCTTTAATCATTACCTCGGGGATTAAACTTATCCCGCCAAAGATAATTCCTTGACAAATACGAATAACAATCAACCAAGAATAGCTTGGGGCGTTAATCATTGCCAAGTTAACCCCTATTCCAGCAAAACACAAGCCCAAGAGAATACGACGACGACCAAAGCGGTCAATTAAAGGACCAAGGAGCAAAATACCTATAGCCATGCCAATAAGGTTGTAAGATATTATCTTCTGCACTTGTTCCAGACTTACCGCAAAGTCCTGCGCCATGGTTTGCAAAGCTGGAGAAAAGGCGTCATTTACAAATGATGACAGAATAGTTAAGATCGCTAGCAATGGAATTAGCAAACTTATTGCTGGCAGTTTTTGCTGGAGCTGACTTTGCCATGGAGTTAGTTGCTCAAAATCATTTTGTTGCATATGACAGGTTTGAAGTTATTGGTCGAGATACACTAAGTTATTGGGCAACATGTACTAACTTAGTGCTCGACATGCATTAAGTAATTAGGCAGATACACAAAAACTCTTTAGAGTTGAGCTCTAAAGAGTTTTTGTTATATCTAATTTATTTGATGATAAATACTAGAGTAACACGGTTTACTTGACTCATAAAATCATTTGAAGGTGGTGTTACACGTACAGTATTGATAATTGCTTGCTCACCAAGGGCACAAACATTTGCTTGTCCATTTTGTGAGCCATTGTAAATAGCAATCGAACCATCAGAGGAAATACGTACATCTATTGCACAACGTTTCCCAATAAATGCCGGATTATAACTAAAATTATTATTTATCTCATTTTGGATTTTTGCTTTATAACGCTCAAAATCCCCAGCTGAAGCATTGGTAGTACGACTACCATCACCACCACCCTCACCTAAAAGGCTGGCAAAAGCATCATTGTATTTTGCATTTTGCTCTGCTTTTTTAGATGGTTGGCTTTGTTTGGTTTGCTTCGCTTGTGATTCTTGAATAATTTTACCTAAATCATCCTCTTTGCTTTTTTTAGCAGCTTCAGCTTTGGCTTTAGCTTCGGCTTCAGCTTTTGCCTTAGCTTCCGCTTCTGCTTTGGCTTTAGCCTCGGCTTCAGCTCTAGCTTTGGCATCTGCTTCCGCTTTGGCTTTAGCTTGCTCTTCTTCAGCACGAGCTTTAGCTTCTGCTTCAGCTTTAGCTCTTGCTTCTTCAGCAGCTTTAGCTTTAGCAGCTTCCTCTGCTTTAGCTTTAGCCTCTTCTTCAGCCTTGGCTTTAGCAGCGTCAAGTTTACGTTTGGCGATCAGTTGACGGGCATCAACCACGTCACCTGTATCTAGTGAAATTTTTATTGGTTCTGGTGCGCCATTATTTCCCTCTACTAAAGAGATATCTCCTTGCATGCCTGAAGCCTCTTGAGGTTTTTGCATATTCGACCAATTGATTAAGCCGACAAGGAGAAGACTGGCATGGAGAACAATTGCCAGAAATAATTGCCACCATAACCCTTTACGATTTGAATTCATAATAGGTTATTCGATAGGATTAGTTATTAAACCAACATCAACTAGTCCGTAAGCTTTGAGAATTGTTAAAGCTTGCACGACATTGTCATAGATCGCACCTTTATCAGCAGCAACTTGGACAATTAGATTTGGAGCAGTTTTACCTGCAAGAACTCTATTTAGTTCACCTTGCAGAGCACCACGATCTAATGAAGTATATTTTTCTGAATTAAAGAGCAAAGTAAAGCTATTATCCGCATGTACTTCAACTACAACTATATCTTTTTGGGTATTTTGCGGAGTTGCTTTCGCAACTTTTGAATTAGGAACAGTTACGTCAATTGAACTATTTACCGCTGGCGCCGCAATCATAAAGATAAGTAATAGAGTTAGAAGAACATCAAGAAACGGAATCATATTGATTTCGGTTTTACGACCAGGACGAACTCCCGCGCGTCTTCTATTATTAGCCATGGTTAATTATTCCTTGGTGGTTTGAGCTTGACGTAAACGACGGTGTACGTCTTCTTGGATTACACCTGTAAATGAATCTTGGAAGTTGTAGTAGTTAGTTTCGTTGAAGTTAACACGACGGTTAAAGATGTTATAGAAAACTAACGCAGGAATAGCTACAAATAGACCCATAGCTGTCGCAATTAGCGCTTCTGAAATTCCTGGAGCAATTGCTTGAATGTTTACTTGTTGTAAAGAACCAAGACTAGTAAATACTTCGATAATTCCCCATACTGTACCAAATAGACCAATGTAAGGAGAGATACTTGTAATAATTGATAGAATGTTTAAACCATAGTCTTGATCTTCAACTTCTTCAGAAATTGTTGAAGTCATTTTACGGTTAATTAAATCCATTAAAGCTTCTGGAGTTTGGTATTTGATGTTAGAGATAGTTTTATATGAAGCTACCCCTTCAGAGAATACACGGCTCATACCAACTAAATCACCTTGTTGCTCTGTGAACTCGATTAATTTAGAGAAGCCAACACCTTGGTTATAAATTTTTGTAAAAGATTTATCTTGACGTTTTACGCGTCCTAAAGTAATAAAACGATTAATTACTAGGGTCCATGACCATAAAGATAAAGCTAGTAGAATAATCATTACTACTTTTACAACTAAACTCGCATTTAAGAAAATGTGAAAAATAAAATCTAAATTCATATTTGGTAAATCAATAGAGTGGAAAATTATAAAATCTTTAGTTCTAAATTATACTATAGGTAAGCTTGTTATTGACAGATGACGCTAAGCTTTTCTTGCATATCTTACTTACTTTTTGTGAATTAATTTTTGACCAGGGCAAGAATTAACTCTTTATTTAACAAGAAGTATATCGATTTTTCTGGTTAAGAAATCGTTTCTTATTAGCTTGCAATTAACTACTAATTAGTTTTCAATTGTCTTTAAACCAGCTTGCAATTAGCTCTCAATAAACTTCACCACATGAGTAAATCTCTATCTTCTCTTACGCTTATGGTAAAATTACCTTTAAAAATTTACTACGGAGTTTTATATGGCTAAAATCAGCGTGATCCTTGCAAATCTTGGAACTCCAGAAGTCCCAACCTCTCAAGCGGTATCGCAATACCTTGGAGAGTTTCTTTCTGACCCCCGAGTTGTAGACGTTTCCCAACCAAAATGGGGAATTATTCTACGCATTATTCGTTTCTTTCGTGCTCCTAAGGTTGCTAAGATCTACCAATCAGTATGGACTGAACAAGGGAGCCCTTTATTAAGTATCTCTAATCAACAAAGAGATCAACTACAAGCAACCCTAAGCAAACAATTCCCTCAACATGAGTGGACAGTAGTACTTGGTATGACTTACGGGCAACCAAGCCTCAAAGAGGTTACCACTCAAGTATTTAACCACGAACCGGAGCATGTAATTGTTCTACCTTTATACCCACAATTTTCTTCAACTACAGTTCTGCCTGTAATTGACGCTTTTAATCGTGGCTATGCAGATAAGAACCAAAGATTTGTTCCGCCTTTTAGTATCGTAAATAACTATCACTTGGATGCTAGCTATATTAAAGCTTTAGTGCACAGCATTAAAGCACATATTGCTAAACAAGAAAATTTAACTCTTGAACAAGTGGAACCGGCGAAGTACTTTAGTGCAACGAACAAGTTGTTTCTAAGTTACCACGGAATTCCAACTCGCTATGCGCAAGAACTTGCAGATCCTTATCCACAACAATGTGAAACTACCACGCAAGCAGTAGTTCATGCTCTTGGTTTAAATGCAGAACAGTACCAAATGACTTACCAGTCTGTGTTTGGTAAAGAACCTTGGTTAGTGCCACAAACCGATCAAACTCTGACCAGCTATGCCCAAGCTAATCCAGGAGCAAGCGCTATGGTGATTTGTCCAGGATTTGCTGCAGACTGTATTGAAACTTTAGAAGAAATTGATGAAGCTAACCGTGAGCTCTTCTTGCATCATGGTGGGAAAAACTACTCTATGGTGCCATGCCTCAATGCGAGCCCAGAACATCTAGAGATGATGGTTTCTTTACTTCAACCTTACATTGCTCTAGTTGAAGCGCAAAACAGCAATCAATATAAAATCAACTAATTGAGAGCACTAACGAACTACTAGCTAAACACTAGTTAGCCTCTAGTTAGCTATAGTCAACTACTAATTAACCAGCTTTACCTAAGTAAATTTGAGAACCTAAGCTCTGATCCTTATTTGACAGCTAGCTTTGCTATAACTCTCATAACTTAGGAAAGAATTTTTTCTCTTTTATTAGAGGGTTTCATTTGCTCCTTTCGTAGACAAATGAAGCCCTCTAACTCTTTATAGTTATCGCAGTTAATTCCCAAATTTCAATCTTATAGACAAAATTTTTATTTCCAACTTGTATCTTCCTTGTCTATTTCTTGCGTCTTCCTTGTCTCTTTCTTGCGTCTTCCTTGTCTCTTTCTTGTGTCTTCCTGTCTTAAGAACCAAGATTTTATTTCTACCAAGTAGAGGAGCAGCAAAAGCTAATTGTAAAAATCAATAACTGCACCTATTTCCAAGTACTAATTGCTAATTACTAGTCACCAACATAAAGTTATACCCTTACAAATAGTAAGTCTATTCCCCTAAAATGAAAATCAACTCTCTAGAACCTACAAATAACTAGAGCCTACCTCATAAAACACTTCCAGCAAGACACTCCTTTACCCTCTAAATCCTTCTCCAAAACTCTCTAAAAACTTAATTCTTGAGTGCTATGGTAAAAAATTAAGGCAAATAAATTTGTAAACGTCATTATAATTTTTTGCTTTTTAGGCTAGGTGTTAAAAGCATAATACGCTAATTTACTTTTGTTTTTCAATTAGTTAGAATTCATTAACTTGTTAACTACGTGTTAAATTTCTTTATATTTGTGAAAAAATTATAAAATTCTTCTTAGATCTTATTAATTAAATGCGCTATAATATGCGAAATTGACAAACACATTGGAGTTTAATTCATGAACATTACTCTTTTTAGCTCAAAATCATACGATAAAGAATTCTTTGATAAAGTAAATGTAGATGGTGGTTACAACTACAACATTTCTTACTTAGAACAACGCTTAGAACTAAGTACTGCTTCATTATTAGCTGACGGTACTGATGTAGTATGTATCTTCGTAAACGACGATGCATCTCGTCCAGTTTTAACTGCTTTAAAAGCTAAAGGCGTTAAAATCGTAGCATTACGTTGTGCGGGCTTCAATAACGTAGATTTAGAAGCAGCTAAAGAATTAGGTTTCCAAGTAGTGCGTGTTCCTGCTTACTCACCAGAAACAGTTGCTGAGCATGCTGCAGCGTTACTATTTACTTTAAACCGTAACACTCACAAAGCTTACAACCGTATTAAAGAAAACAACTTCAACCTAGAAAACTTAACAGGTATTTGTTTATACGGTAAAACAGCTGGTGTAATTGGTACTGGTAAAATCGGTCTAGCAATGATCCGTATCTTAGTAGGTTTAGGTATGAAAGTTGTATGTTACGACCCATACCACACTCAAGCTGCTGTAGATGCAGGTGCACAATATGTTGAATTAGATGATTTATACAAAGTTTCTGATGTAATCTCTGTTCACTGCCCATTATTCAAAGAAAACACTCACTTCTTAAACAAAGAAGCTTTCGCGAAAATGAAAGATGGTGTTATCTTAATTAACTCAAGCCGTGGTGGTTTATTAAATACTGAAGATGCTTTAGACGCATTAGCTTCAGGTAAATTACGTGGTTTAGGTTTAGACGTATATGAAAGAGAATCAGCGTTATTCTTCAAAGACTTATCAACTCAAGTAATTGAAGACACTGTATACGCTCGTCTAGTAAACAACCCACGCGTATTATTAACAGGTCACCAAGCGTTCTTAACAGAAGAAGCTTTAACTTCTATTTCTAACACTACTTTAAGCAACATTAAAGAAGTTGTTGAAACAGGTAAAGCAACTAATACAGTATTAAACTAATTTAGTCGCACTAAAGTCCTTAGGAGAAAGCTCCTAGGGACTTTTGCTTACGCAAAATTTATCTCCACTTTCTTTGTACCTCTTTTTTTCAGAAAATTATACGATTAGTTCCCGCTAAATCGCTTTTATGTGTTACAATTTATAAGGATCTAGTTTTTTATAAAAAATCATGCAAAATAATTTTTCTTATAGCTAAACTTTAACTAACCTTTGTTTCTTTTGTTTATTTTGCTTATTTTGCTTATTTTGTTTATTTTGTTTCTTCCTTTTTTCTCTTAAGTAGTAACTTAGAGGAAACAACAAAGGACAAAGTAAGGGCAAAGTAAGAACAAACTAAGAGCAAACTAAGAAAAAGTGTGTTTATTAAGGCAAAATTAGCTTTTGCAATTTTACATAGAGCTAGCTCCGTATAGATATAGTTCACTATTGAAGCTATTTCAATGGATAATTTAAATTTACGTTTAGCCTAACAAGCTCCAAGTAAGATCTCTAATTTGTAGGATTACCATTTACTAAGGGTAACTCTCGAATTGCCGAGATTTGCCGGCTGTTGTTAGTTTAGAGGTTAATGCTGGTCAACGCATCAACTGGTGAGTACACATAAATCTGGCTAGCTAAACATAACCTAGCTAAAACACTCTAGCAAAAATAGCTTAAGGTAAAGCATGCCTTGGCATAAAATGCTTTAGCACAAAATACCTTAGCAAAAATAACGTGGAATAACTTAGCAACCTCTAGATAAACAAGAATTTATCGCTATATTTATAAAAACAACTTTCAACATCTGCACCAAGGTTACTACCTTGTAGGTGCGGAGACAATCCAACAGGGTGGCAATTTTGTAGTGTAGATAGTTTCCTATTAAACACAAACAAAAATAAGGATACATTACATTAATGCACCATGATACTCCTCTGATTAGTATTATCGCTATTGGCTTCATGCTCGCATATATTTTCGGTATGATCGCTAATCGCCTTAAACTATCACCAATTATTGGTTACCTATTTGCCGGAATTCTGTTAGGTCCTAACGTAAGTTTTGTGTATAATGCCGACTTAGAGTTAGCTAACCAAATTTCAGAAGTAGGGGTTATTCTCCTAATGTTCGGTGTGGGGTTACATTTCTCTGTTAAGGATTTAAATGAAGTAAAATCTATTGCTATACCTGGAGCAATTGCCCAAGTATTAGGTACAATCGGGATAGTTGCCCTTGTAGGTCACTTCATTGGTTTATCTTGGTTCCAAGCAGCAATATTCGGCCTGTGCTTATCAGTAGCTTCAACGGTAGTATTATTACGTGCTCTAGAAGATAATAATATTACTCAGACCCCTCGCGGAAAAATAGCAATCGGTTGGCTAATTGTTGAGGACTTATTAACAGTTATTGTATTAGTTCTTCTGCCAACTATGTCATTCATGTCAACAGGTGAAGGTTTTGACCTAGGTACTTTTGGCATGAACTTATTCTGGACAGCAGTTAAGTTTGCGGCCTTTGTCTTTGTAATGTTCTTCTTTGGTGGCAAAATTATTCCTGCAGCTATTTATCGTTCAGCAGCTACTGGTTCGTCAGAACTCTTTACTTTAGCAACCCTGGCTATCTCGCTAGGGATTGCGTATATCGCAGTAGAAGTCTTTAACGTATCTTACGCGTTAGGTGCATTCTTTGCGGGTATGATTCTTAACGGTTCGGAATTATCACACCGTGCGGCAGATAATACCTTACCATTACGTGATGCGTTCGGAGTGTTATTCTTCGTAGCCGTAGGTATGCTATTTAACTACCAAGTTATTATTAGCAACCCACTAGGCGTAATCGCAACTGCTCTAGTTATTATTGTGGTTAAATCTCTAGTTGCTTATGTGTTAATTAGAGGTATGGGTAAATCTAACCGTACAGCTTTAACCATTTCAGTATCTCTAGCGCAAATCGGTGAGTTCTCGTTTATCCTTGCAGGTCTTGCAGTAGGTTACGGTTACTTAACCGACAGCATGAAAGACTTAATTCTTGCTGGTGCTATTATCAGTATTGTCTTAAACCCATTCTTATTCTTAGGAATGGAAAAATTCCTAATCTGGTACGACAACCGTGTACGTGCTGCATTAGAAAGCAATACAGTAACTGCTCCAGTAGCGCAAGAAGAAGCATCTCCAAGTGTAACTTGGGAAGCTTCACACAAACCAGCGCATGCTGAAGACAAAGTTGTAAGCGAAGAAAAAGACTTAACAAATCCAGATGTTGAAATCATTTCAGGTGCTTCATCAGTAATTCCTCTTTCAGAAGAAGAACTTGATAAAGCCTTTGAAGAAGATCACGCCTTTACTAATAGCCAAGTATTAATGAGCAAACACACCATTGTGGTTGGTTATGCTTCTATTGGTAAAGCAATCGTTAAACGTCTAAATAAAGCAGCTATTCCTTTAGTTGTAATTACTAACAACCTCGACGAGTTCTATGAAACTAACCGAGACGGTGTGCATGCTATCTTCGGTGACTTTAAAAACACTGCTCACTTTGAAGAAGCAAACATTAAAGATGCACTTTCTGTAATCTTTACTTGTGAAAACATCTTCGAAATTGGTTATACCGTAGACAAGATCTTTGTAACTCACCCAGAACTATTTGTTGAACCTAAATTTAATATTTCAGCAATTGCTTCATATGATGATGAAGTTGAGTTCTTAGAGAAACACCACGTAACTGATATTATCAACTTACGTGACTTAGCTTCTTTAATCTTATTTACGCGTTCAGTAGATAGAGATGCAGCTTATAAAGAAAGCACTGAAGGTTATACTTTACAACTTGAAGTAGATGCTGAAAGAGTAAAAAATAAACGTGCTAAACGTCAAGCTCTAATTGCGAAAGCACAAATCTTAGTTGATGAAAAATTAGCTAAAGAGAAAGTTAAAGCTGATAAAGAAGCAGCTAAAGAAGCTGAACAACAAGCCGCTTTAGCAGCTCAAGAAGCGCAAAACTCTGCAGACGAGCAAGCACAACAAGTAGCACAACAAGCTCAAGAAAAAGCTGAACAAGCACAAGCTAAAGCTCAAGAAACCATGAACTTGGCAAAAGAAGAAGCAGAAAAAGCTTCTGCTGTACACCAAGAAATGGCAGAGAAAAAAGAGCAAGCGCTTAATGTTTTAAAAGAGCAAGGCGTTGTTGATACTGCAACAGACAAAGCTGAAGCAGCTGAAGAAGCTGAAGAAAACAAATCTGAAGCAAGTGAAGAAGCTCAAGCTAAGTCTGAAGAAACAACAAAAGAAAATAAAGAAGATAAGTAACTACTTTACTTTCTTTTAAGTGCTAGACTTAAGCGTTAAACTTAAGTGTTAAACTTAAGCACAAAAACTTAAGTGTTAAACTACTTTTTACTCTTTGCTTATTAAACTGTTACTCTAACAGTTAATCAGCAATAGACTATAACTAAATTAAACTGTAACTAATAACCGGGAGGACCTGTCCTCCCGGTTTTATTCTTGTAAAAAATACCCGCTTGTGCTAAAATACCTGCGTAATCCGAGTAATCGCTTGCAAGTATTTGTAAGAGGAAAGTCCGGACTCCATTGGGCAAAGTGCCAGGTAACGCCTGGGAAGTTTAGGCTCAAGCCTAGATTGACGACAAGTGCAACAGAAAGTAAACCGCCTAGTTTACTAGGTAAGGGTGAAAGGGTGAGGTAAGAGCTCACCAGACAGTTCAGTAATGGCTGTGCTAGGTAAACTCCACTCGGAGCAAGATCAAATAGGTGTTAATATAGTCCGCCCTGACTTAACACGGGTAGATCGCTTGAGGCTAACAGTGATGTTAGTCCTAGATGAATGATTACATAAAACAGAATCCGGCTTACGGGGTTACATTTTAAAGACCTTGAGAAAAATTTCTCAAGGTCTTTTCTTTAAATGCTAAAATAGACTAAAAAAATTCATTTAACGACATGGTCACAGAAACGGGATTTGTTAGTCGCCTCTTACTTCTTTTGCTTGTATTATTTGGCGGCATAACAATAGTCAGTATTTTAATCTTTAATCCTTATTATTCAGGGATAACTTACACTACCAGTTACTATTACAATCAAGCTACCTGGAGAACAATTTTAACAGGTTTAGCTGACCTTAACTTCTTTAGCTTTGGCAAATTTGCGTATGTCATTACCGTGTTCTTTACGTTAATGCACATCTTTTTCTTATTCCAAAGAACACGTAAAGGTTTTAGTTGGTTAGCTTGGCTAGGCTTTATCGTTGCAAGTAGTATTACTTTTAGTGGGATAGGTATTATCTATAACGCTATTACCTATAATCCGCATTTGTTATTTAACATCTATGATGAAGGTGGCTTTGTTGCTAATCTAATTTCTTACTTTACATCTAGTCGCTTAATGCAACTCCTTATTGGCGTGCTAATTACAGCAGCGGGAGTGATCGCTATGTATTACACTATGATTAAACGTCTAGTGGCTGATTACTACGCATTCTTAAGTACTGCCGATTATCAACAGCGCGATCTCGAAAGCTACCAAGATAGCTCAATTAGCTCTTCAATTCTTGATGAATCTGAACGCTTACAAAGAGAGCGTGAACTAGAGAAAAACAAATACCTACGTGTATTTAACCTACCTCCACTCACTTTAAAAGACAAGTTTAACCAACAACGTCAAGAAGTTGATGGACTGGCAAGTCTAATTAACGCTTACTCTAACTTGGCTTCTCCAAGTCAAGCCCAACAAGACACTTTAGAGTTCCTATGGCGTCAATACGATCTCAAGTATCAAGAGCTCTTACAAAGTCAAAAAGCTTATAGCAAAACTTCGCTTTTAACTTTATTAAAACGTATGGTTGTTTCTGGTTATTCTCCGAGTATAACTACTCTCAACCTAGACAGCAATGGATCACAAGCTCCAGTAGCGATTTCTTCGTTAATTCCGCAAGGACAAGAAGAGAACTACTTCACGCTTACCCATGATTTTCCTGAAGGGTATGTTCATGAACAAACTCTAGACATAGACAACTCTGCAATTATAAATGACATAAATTTAAGTGCAGAGCAAAGCTATCCTGAACAGAGTTATCAAGAAGTGAGTTATCAAGAACAGAGCTACCAAGAACAAATCATCTCTGATCCAATTCCACCAACTAGCGAAGATTACTCTTGGGAAGATCAAGCTGAAGTAGCTGGTCAAGATTCTAGTGCTCTACAAGTACAAGCTCAAGAACAAAGTGCTCCAGCTGTACAAGCACAAGAGCAAAGCACTCAAATGCAAGAGCAAAGTGCTCCAACTCAAGCACAAAACGCTCAAGCTTCTCAAGATAACCAAATATCTTACAACTCTCAAGCCCCAGCTGATAGCTACGAAATTCGTCAAGCTAAACTAGCTGCTAAAAAAGCAAGCTTAGCTGGTCTACAAGCTTTAAAAGCAAAAGTACAACAAAAAGGTAGTCATAAGTAAGTGACTACCCTTTTTTATGGCAATTTAATATATAATATTAGCTAAGATCTAATCTAACTCAAAGATAATTTTATGGATAAAAAACCATCATTAGATGAATTATTTGCTTTAGATAAAGAGACCAAGCAAACAGATTCCTCAACAGGACTGTTAGCTTTAATCTTTGGTAAAAAACGTAAAAGCAAAAACTCATCAACTACACCGAATTCTCCTGTAAAGAAAGATGAAGACCTTTTTGTCCAAAAACAAGAAGAAGTTGAAGCAACTTCTGAACTTGATCTGGATAACTTAGGCAAAAAATCTTCCGAAACTACAGATTTAAACGATCTCTTTGTTCAGCCAAGCAAAGAGAAAGAAGATAATCCTTTTGCACTAGATACAACAAAAATATCCCCTAAGCAAGTTGAAGCTAAAGAAGCTAAACTTGACGAGAACCCAGGTACTGCAACTAGCCAAGCAAAAGAGAAAGCTGAAGTAAAAGAAACTGCTGAAGCAAAAGAAGCTTCGACTCTAGCTACTAGCGAAGCAGAGCTTGCTGAAGCTGCTACTAACGAAGAAGTTCAAGTAGCAACTCAAGAACAAGATCAACAAGAAGAAACATCTTCTCAAGAGCAAAGTCAGGAGCAAATTCCTGCTCAAGATCAAGAGCACAAACAAGCACCAGCTCAAGAACAAAGTCAAGAACAAGCTCATGCTCAAGAACAAGAAGCTAATCAAGTACACTCTGCTTTAGAAGAAGAGGCAACTGACGAACAAGTAATTAAAGAACTTGCAAAAGTTGCTCAGCAAGTAAAAAACCCAGAACTTCTTTCTGAACAAACTTCTGCACAAGACACTGAAGATCAATATTCAGATGACTTGTTACGCAATATTGTTTTTGATCTAAAACGTGGTGAAGATCTTGAAGAGCTTTTCCAATTAAAAGAAACTTCAGCTGGCTCTCGTCTGGATATCTTTGCTGAAGAAAAAGCAGAAGCTACAAATGCCCAAGAAGATTTTGACTTCTCTGAAATCGATAAATCTCTAGCAGCTAATGCTAATAAAAAAGCTAATAATAAAGTACCATCTGTTTACCAAGCAGATGAAGATTTAGAAGAAAAACCAGGTAACCCTAGCATTGAAGTTTACCAAACCCAAATAGTTGGTGATGCTAACCGCTCTTTCTTTGTCAGAATCCCTACAAAGAACAACGAAGTTGCTCAACAACTTACTAACTTTAATCGTTTTGAAGAGCTCAATAAAGCTTTAAAACTAGCTAAAGGTCCTGACTTTAGTCAATTACAAAATGATTTAATTATCGGTAAAGAAGAACATATCCATGCTAACCTTTCTTCTCTTACCCAAGCTGTACTAAATACCTTAAAGAAAACCAGCCGTCCAGTGCAAAACATGCTCCTAAACGGCATTAGTACTCGTCAGCAAGAAATCTTAAACTCTCTAGCAGGTACAGGTTTAACTTTAGGTGAATTACAACTCCTAAATGCTCATCAAGAAACTTATGGGGTTAAAAGCGTTCCTCAACTTACCAAACGTGACAAACGTAGTCATGATGAAAAAGTTGTAGCTATGCGTATTCGTAATCGCTATGATGGAGAATACTTCCATCTTATCGATGATAATCTAATCCCACAACCAGAGCTTCCACGTCTAGAGTTTTTAAGAATAATCTTGGAAACAGAAATGCTAGACGATGCTTACTTAGAGCAACTACGAGAACTTCTTGCAAAAGAAAATACTCCAGCTGAACTAAGTATAGCTCCAGGATTAGCACGTGTAACTTTTGTCCAACTTGAGCAAAGTGAAACTCCGGTTGTAGTTAGTCAACAAGGAGAAATTAACGCAAAAGCAACAGTTCACTATTTTGTTCCAGAGTTACTTGTAAGCCAAGAAGTAAGCTTAGAAGCAAACCAAGAGGAAAGCTTAGAAGAAAGCTTAGAGGAAAAAGCTGAAGAACAAAATACCCTAGAGCTAGCGTTAGAGCAAATGCCTCAAGTAGAAGTTGCAACAGCTACCCAAGCTGTTGAGGTTGAACAACCAACTGTAGAAGAGCACACTGTTGAAGCTGAAAAACCAGCTGTAGAAGAGCAAACAGTGGAAGTTGAACAACCAACTGTGGGAGAACAAACAGTTGAAGTTGAACAAGCTCAAGAACTTGAGCCACAAGTAGAGGTTGAACAAACTGCTGAACTTGAGCAAGCTACAACTGAAGAAACACCAGCTACTACTGATGTTACAAACTCAACAGAGACAGTTAACCAAATTGTTGCGCAACAGTTTACTATACCTACAGCTCTTCCAGTAATTGACCTCTTCTCTTTTGATATGCCAGTCACTGATGAAGAGTTTGAAGCACAGGCTAAAGCTCTAGCACAAGCTGAAGAACTTGCTAAGGCAGAAAAAGCCAAAGCAGAACAAGAATCTGAGAAAAATACTTTTACAGATTTTAAAGGGCAAGACGTAAGTAACTTACAAATGCCTAGTTTTAATCTCAAAGACTAAGTAGATATTTGCTAAGCCAAGGTAAAACCTTGAGCTTAGCAAATTATTCCTTACTCTTTCATTTCTGTATAAAGACAGACTAGTAATATATGCAAAAGAAAAAAGATGATACTCAAGAAGAACAGGATAATTCTTCGTATGATTTCTTTGCTTCTTTAGATGATTTTACTGACTTTACCCAAGTCCCTGAACCTAGCAAACCAAAAATTGCAGAGAATGCTAGCTTCACTCATCTTGAACAAGAATCCCCTTCTTATCCCATTACCTATAACCTAAATAAAAAAGTTGAAGTAAAACCTGAAGTTATTGAACAAATTACTTCTACTTTACAAGCGCAACAAGAACAAAAAGCAACAAATACAGAGAACAAATTTGTTGACTTAAATGCGCTTGAATATGTTGATCCTTTTACTAGCCAGTTAGATTTACTTCCTGAAGAGAAAACTCAGGAAGGACTTGATCATGCCTCAAATCTAGAATTTGTTGCCAATACTTTACCAGATCAAGTAGATCCATTTGTTACCACTAATTCAACCAACGACGTAAGCTCAAAAGCTCAAGAGGAAGAGCCTTTTGACTTCTTTGCCGAATTTGATGAAGTAGAGCAAATTATTCCAGCCCCAGGAATATTTACAACCCCAAAACCGATTTTAAGCCAAACTAGCCAAGCCAGCCAAGATATTCAGGCTAGTCAAACGCAAGAAACAAATCCAGTTGTTTCTGAAGGTTTAGCTCTTAACTTAGCTCCAAACTTTAGCGAGGATACCTCGACTAATTCACAAGAGCAAACAAATACTGTTGATTTAATCAGTGCAGTTGAGCAAATAAATTTAGCAGAGCAAGCTCAAGCTATTGAAGCTGAACAAGAGACAAACAATAATGAGCAAGAAGTAGAAGCTCAACTTCAAACTCCTCACCGAGAAACTCAAGCTAACACCGAAGAGCCTCTAGCTCAAACTACAGAGCCTCTAATTGAAACTACAGAATCGCTACACTTTAATGACTTTACGCCAAATCTAGTTGAACAACCTAATTTTGTCAACATCAGTGAAGAAAGCAAAAACAGTGAAGAAAGTGCAGAAGTAGAAGAAAAAGAAGAGCAAACTCCTGTAGACTTTTTAGACGTCGAACAAAGTTTAGAAGCAGAAGATGATCAGGCGGAGCATGATGAGGCTGATTATCTTGAACTCTTTGGTGACCTTGACGAAAACTCTCAAGTAGAGCTATACCCTCAAGTAGAACTACAAGAAGATGAGCAAGTACTCACAACTAACGAACATAGCTTACTGGAAGAACCTGATCTAGCTGATGAAGATGAACCTCTATACGCAGAGCCAGATAACCTAGAGGATCAAGAGCAAGATCAAGATCAGGAGCTGGATCATGATCAAGATCACGAACAAGAACTTGACGCTAGTCAAATTCTCAGTCTGCTAGATCTTCTTCCTGAAGAACAACGTGAACAGTTTTTAAGTTACTTCCAAGATACTTCAGAACTGCAGCAACTTACAGCTGAAGACCTTGATCAATACATTGCTAGTCTTAGTGCAGAGATTGAACAAGAAGAAGCTGAACTCGAACTAAATAGCTATCAAGAAAACGCCCAAGAAGACGATTATCTTGAGCAAGATTTTGCTGACACTGGCAACTGCGATCAAGAAGATCTAGAGCAATTTAGCCAAGAACAAGTTGCTGACTTTGAGCAGGATCAAGTTGAAGAATTTACGCAAGATCAGGTTACAGAATTTGCCCAAGATCAAGCTACAGAATTTGCACAAGATCAGGCTGCAGAATTTGATCAAGAGATAACTGAAGAGTTTGCAGGAGATCAAGAGCAAGATCAACAAACCTCAACTCAAGCTGAGTATGATCTTGACTTACAAGACCATGAAGCAGACACAACAGAGCAAGAAATCTGGTCGCAAACTCTTCCAGAATCTTTAGATGAACTTGATTTAAGTTCTATTGCCAAAGCATTCAAAGTTGAAGAGTATGATCAAGAAGAGTTAGAAAGAACTTTAGCGCAAGCAAAAAACTATATGCAAGGCATTAAAGAAGATCGTGCTTACCTAGCAAACTCTTCTAATCCTTTAGCGCCTATGTTTGCTCTACGTGTTGATAAGAACTCGCATGGCTTCAAAGAAGATGACGAGCTCTATTTTGACAACCAGTCACTTGCTAGTCTAGTAATGCGTGAGCAAGAAAGACAAGCTGAAGAAGAAAGACAACGTATCAAGAAACTCCGTGAGGACTACCCTTACGAAGTAGGCGAGGTTATTCTTCCTGAAGAGGTTGAACAAGTTTCTTTTACAGACTCTAGCAACGATAGCAACGAGCAAGGAAACGTAAACTCTCCAGAGGCGCAAAGTTCTTTAGAGCAAGTAGAGCTTCAAGAAACTACTAAACCTCAAGAGCAAACTACAGATTTCTCTGCAGAAGAATCTACAAATGAATTTGCAGATCAAACAAGTAGCGAACTTGAACAAACTGCTCATACAACAGTTCAAGCTAATGATGAAATCGAGCAAACTGCTAGTGATTTTATCCCTGAAGACGATACTGCAAATGCAGATGAAGATACAAACACCGTTGAAGATCATAATGACAACAGTGAAAATGATCTTGCTGAAGATGAGCAAACCTCTGGTTTCTCTTTAGCACTTGATACTTCTGAAGCTCAAGCAACTAATCAAGCTTTTAACGAAGAAGTTGATTTTACTTTACTTGACGAACAAGGAGATGAAGAAGTTGATGAAGAAGTTGATGAGCTTGGTAATGAGGAAGTTGGTGAACAAGTAGATCAAGAAGTTGTCGATAAAGTAGATGAGCAAGATGTAATTGCGGATAACTCGCAGGCTGACTTGCAAGATCATGCGCATGAAGCAAATATTGCTTTATCAACAGCTGATCAAGAGCAAACTTCTGCAAGTTACTTTAAAGCTACAACCCAACCTGCAGCTATTAAACAAGCTACAAGTAAACCAGCTTTTGATTTACCTGAAGAGCAACTAGCTTATGAAGAGTTAGCTATCTTAGGGCATCGTAATCCACAGTTTAAAGCGGTAAATGAAAGAGGCGAAATTGACTTCTCTTTTATGGAACAAGGTGGAGCTGTTTATCAAGATCCATTTAGCCAAGAAGAACGTACAAAAGTAGGTTCTATCTTTGCTTCTCAACAGGCTCTTGAACAACAAGCCCTAGCTAATAAAGAAGAAAAATTAGCTTCTCACAACGCTCAAGCTCCTAGTCAAACTACAGCTCTCCAAACTTCTGTTGTCGAGGCACAAGAAGCTGAGGTTAAGCAGCAAGATTCTACGGTAGAAGTGCAAGCCTCTACAGTAGACAAACAAGAGTCTGCAGTAGAAACAAATGTTGCTCAAACAAAACCAGATCTAGCTTCAAATGAACAAGCTCTAACCCAAGTTGCTAAAGCTTACCAAGAACAAGAGGAAGAGCATGAGCAAGAGCAAGAAGAAAAAGAGCAAGCAGTCTCTACTACAGAACAAACTGTTGATACTGATGAGCAAATCTTAACTGAGCAAGTTGAAGATACTGCTAGTGAGCAAAGTATTACCACTTCATCAGAATTTGTTGAAGCTCAAGCTGATCCAAGCAATGCGTTAAGTCAGTCTTTTGCGAATGCTCATGCGGGAACATTTAACCTGTCTAATCTAATGCAAAAAGCTGAACAACAAAAAGGTAATAAAGTACCATTTAAAAACCTTTTATTACCTTCACAAATTTTTGCTGAAGACAACAAACAGTTAAATGACTACATTCGCTTCCTCATTAAGAGCTTAAATAAAGTTACTTCTGGAGCGCAAATTCTTTCGCGTAGCAAAGTAGCAGAAGCTCATCGCTATGAAATCAAACTTTTACCAACTGTTGATCCGAAAAAGTTCGTTAAAGATTTTAACCGCAACTATGATCGTCGTAAGTTAAAAGCTTTAATTGATCCAAACGACAACAAACTTTATGTTGAACGTTACATCAACGCCCAAGTAAACTTAATTGATCTTTTCTCAGACAACCAAGAAAGTACCGCTATCGGAGTTGGTTTAGATAAAGACAATCAAGTTCTTAAGGTAGATTTTGAGCAAAGTAATAGCTTAATCATGGGATCACAAAGTGAAGCTAAAAGTAATCTCCTCACCGAAATTATGATGGGCTTAGCTTTAACTAAGAGTCCAAATGAAGTTGAGTTTTTAGCTTACTGTGATGACTCACGTCATCAAATCTTTAAACTAAATGACTTACCTCATTTAATTCACCCCGTACTTGTTCGTGAACAAGTACAAGGGCTAATTGCTTTAGTGTACAGTGAACTAATGCGACGTCGTCGCTTATGTTCACAGCTAAATGCCGGAGATTATATCAATTACAATCATTTCCTCAGTTTAGGAAACCAATACTCTTCAGTACAACTAGAGAAAATCAAACCTCTCTATGTCTTTATCGACAATATTGATGATAGTATGATTGCTCATTGTATAACTCTTAATGTTCCAAGATATACTCTAGCTACTTTAGTTTACTTACTCAAACAAGGTAAGCGCTATGGCATTAACTTCATTATTGTTAATAACATAGATAAACTTAAAGTACTTACTTACGATGATCTGTGCCAATACCAATTTAATTTACGTAGCATGGCGCATCGTGAGTTAAAAACTAATGAGTACTACTTTAATGAGAACACTAACAAAGCTTACACTAGCGCAGTGGTTGACGATCAAGAGATGTCTAACCTTGTAGAATACTGGGATCAACAAGAAGTTAGTAGTAATGAACGAGATTATGATCTCGCAGAAATTACTACTCCAGAGTATTACAAATTTGTTGTTGCCGATGAACTTATCTTCTCTGGCAACTTAAAAGACAAAAAACTTGCGCAATACTTAAACTTCGAAGTTAATGGCGAATTCCATCGTCAACTAATTAGTGAGCTTGAAAGTCAAAATGTTATTGTTAAACGTAATGATCGTTACTTTATCAATGGCAGCTACTCGACTTTCTTAAAGTCACCTCTAGCAAATGAATACCCATTCATTGGCTAATTTGGTCTCTTACTTATTCACAGCTTTGATGATCAAAGCTTAAGTTCTACTTTAAGCTTTATCGCAATGCTACTTTGTTAGTTAACTGCTTGTGCTTAATTGCTTAATTGCTTAATTGCTTAATTGCTTAATTGCTTAACTGCTTAACTGTAAGCTACTTAACTAGCAAAAGAAACAAACTAGTTAACTAGTTTGAGTTGTAGCACCTAAATTTACTTTTTACTTTTGTTAACTTACGGCAAAAAATGTTATTTTTCTACCGTAAGTTGCAAAAGAATTTGTGAAAAAAGTCACAATAAAAACTAGGTAAATCTCTCCCTTTTATCAAAAGGTTAGCTCCAAGAAAATTTTTAGCAAAAATAAAAAATCAGATTTTCTTCTTGTTTTTTCTAAAACAAGCGTTATAATGTTTATAGCAATAGAGAAAAGGTTTTATCGCTACTTCGGTAAGTGGATAAAATATTTTTCTTCATATAGCTAACCTTAAGAAATCAAAATTATTTAATCTTAATCTTCAACAGCGAGCACAACTCGCTGTTTTTTCTTAATAATTCAAAAAGAAATCTAGGATTTTGCTTTTAGCTTAGCTCAACGAGCTCTATCCCTGTCGGGGTTAGAAAAACATAGTTAGCTTCAAAGAGCTAACTAAGTTAGTTGCAAAGTAAGGTAGCAAACTCATCTTTTACAAAAATATAGATAAGTAAAACCTAAGTATAAATTTACTTAATCACCTACTCATAGTAAGGGTTTAACAAAATATTTAACCACAAATTCCGGTTATTTTGTCCGCTTAAAGTACAAGTTTAAGTTTTTTGCTCTGGAGATTTTTCTCTAGCTGATAAAAAGAGTATAATAAAAAGATCAAAATACACTCTACTATAATAATTTAAAGGACAGTTATGACTGAATCTATTACAGTTTACGGGATTAAAACTTGTACAACCGTAAGATTGCATATTAAAGTTCTAAAAGAACAAGGTTTTAACGTAGACTTTCATGACTACCTTAGCCAAGGGGTAGATAAAGATAAATTTACTCAAGCCTTACAAGACTTAGGTTGGGATCAAGTGATTAATCTAAGAGCAAGAAACTTTGCTACACTTGGAGCAGAAGCTAAAGAGTACTTCAAGCAATTAGCCCAAACTAAAAACCATGAGTTTGATGAAAAAGGTTTTGCTTTAGTGCAAGAGCAACCGAGAATTATTAAACGTCCGCTGGTTGAAAGAAACGGGCATTTTCAGCTCAACTAATCCCTAGCTAATTCTAGATTAAACCTAGGCTAACTCTAAACCGGCTAACATGAAACCAACTTAGCTTAGTTACGCAGTTAGATTACTACCAATATGCTAGGTTAAGTTAGCAAAAGTACTAAGTTGAGTTAGCAAAGAACTAAGTTAATCTACTCAAGTAAAAATAACTTTTAAATCTCGGAATCTCCTCTGAGATTTAAAGTTATTTTTAATTATTATTAACTTATGTTATAATGATTAGGTGCAAAGAAAAAATATTAACCGGTAAATTTAATTTACCGGCTAAGCAATTATGCTTCATAACCCGCTTTACTTCGGGTTTTATTTTTTATTTAAGATTATGGGCTACCTAATTTTTTTAGGTAGATATTTTTTTAATTAGACTAACAGAATTTATGACTATCGAAACAATTCCTATTACGCAACGTGGGGAAAGACTTTTACGTAAAGAGTTAGAATACTTAGTAAGAGAACGTCGTCCAGCAATTACTAAAGCAATTGCTGAAGCTCGTGAACACGGCGACTTAAAAGAAAACTCTGAGTACCATGCAGCGCGTGAAGAACAATCTTTAATCGAAGCTCGTATTTCTTATATCGAAGGTTTAGTAAGTAACGGACAAGTTATTGATGTGACTAAATTAGATGTGGAAACCGTAGTTTTTGGTTGTAAAGTAAAACTATACAATATTGATACTGATGAAGAAATCACATATCGTATTGTTGGTGAAGATGAAGCTGATGTTAAATCAGGTCGCATCTCTTACAAAACACCAATCGCTCGCGGTTTAATCGGTAAAGAAGAAGGTGACGAAGTAACAATTGTTACTCCAAGCGGTAAATTAAACTTCGAAATTCTTGAAGTTGAATACTCAAACGAGCCTGTAGATGCAGAATAAAAAGAGCGCAAGTAACTTGCGCTCTTTTTAATTAGTTATTTTGTTTGCTTTCCTGAAATTAAGTTCAGTAAAGTTTAAATTAATATTTAAGTTAATCAGCTAAAGCAATCTGCTTGATTAACCAGGTCAATTAACGACCACGAAAAACTTTTAGTTTTTCTTCAACTTTTTTCGCTTTTGAAGGTTTGTAGAACACAGCAATGTTACCTACGATACGAATTAAATGTACACCTTCAGTTTGGCGTAAGATCTCGTCACAGATTGCTTGACGGATTTGTTTACGCTCTTCAGCAGTATCACCCTCGAAAGTCATTTTTACTTTAATTAACTCGTGGTGATCGATACTGTTTACAAATTCTCTAATAACTGCATCAGTTAATAAATTTTGCCCAATCATAACTACAGGCTTTAAGTCATGAGATAGGCCAAATAATTCCTTTTTAACTGCAGTTGTTAATTTTAAAGCCATTGAAACCTCACATTTACATGTAAATATTACAGAGGCGTATTATAGCATATTTTTCCCTATAGCGCTGATAAAAACGCTTATTTTGCATATTTTTATGCAAAATCTTCGCTTTTGCGCTATAATATAGCTTCATGCTTAGTTAAACCTAGGTCTGAGTTAGTGCTTTAGAGCTTCAATCTAACTCTACTCTAGCTAGGTTATTAAGGATGAAATTTTTTATTATTAACCATTAATTTTTAAACTATTTGTATGTTTAGTCTAGTTCATTCGAAAAACTTTATAGCTTTTTAATTATCCCCTTATTTTCTTGTTAACTATCTTACTTTATTGACTAGTTACCTTTACTATCTTACCTAGCTACTTGCTCTTTTTAAATAACAAAACTAGAGCTTAGCTTGAAGAAAGTTAATTTAAAAATGGTAGCTGTATAACAAGTTAATAAGTAACGGTAGACAAAATACAAGAAAAACTTTGATTAAATAAAAGCCCCATAAATTTTTTCGAAGTAACTACCTAATTTTATACACAAGTGTATCCGCTCTCTTGAGAGTACGATTTCTATATACTCTTTTTAAAACAGAGATTTAATACTTAATATATAGAAAAACTTGTTTATTTAACTTAGATAGAATTAGGATTATGGTCAGTAAGCCTCCCTGTAGAAAGGTTATTTGCAAGCGCTTCATTTGTATAGATCCCCTTTTGCTTTTATACAAACATTTAACATCTAACAGCAAATGCAAATATAGAGGTAACTAGGTTCTTACAACTGAATCTTGCAAAGTTAACTTGTGACTTACATAATTACCATGGCTATAAGGATACTCCTTATCCTGGTAAACATGTAGCAAACTAAGAAATTAACCAAGAAGATAAATAAGTAGTTAAATTCTTAACTCCTCCTTAACTAAAGGTAAAGGTAGATTGTTGCAATCTCCAAGCTTCTGGTTATATTTGTTAGACAAACTACAAGTTAACCTTATGTAACTGTTATAGACAACTGTGAAAGTTGCAACTATAGATATAACTAGTTAACTAAAGTTATAAAACTTTACACTAGTTACTGGTTTTTGAGGTAAGGCTTATTAGGATAGCTTTTTAGTTAGGAGAAAAAAACTGCTCTAGAAGCTAACCTAGTTTAACCTTGAGAACTAGCTTAACTTGTTTTACAACTTTGACTTAGTTTTACCCTTTATAAGTAAAACGGTAAAAGTTATAAGCTTTATAACTCTTTCTACATTTACCCCAAAATCTTAATAATGAACTAAGACAATAAACATACAAAGTAACAACAAAGAGGAGATATCCCGTGTCTAAATCAAATGAAAAATTCTTTACAGCATTAGGTTGGGTTGCTACTTGTACTTCAATGTTAATGTACGTTGCGTACATTCCACAAATTGTAAACAGCTTAAACGGGGTTAAAGGTGACTTTATTCAACCAATGGCTGCAGGGGTTAACTGTACTCTGTAGGTACTTTATGGTTTATTTAAACCACAAAGAGATTTACCTCTAGCTGTAGCTAATATGCCTGGAGTAGTGTTTGGTTTCTTAGCTTCTGCTCTAGCATTAATTAATCACTTATCATAAGGTAATTTTCTAAAGAAGCTTAACTCTTTATGGCAAAGAAAAATATTTCAGTAAGTTCTCGTCGTTGGTTAAATGAGCACTTTAAAGATCAATATGTACAAAAAGCTCATGCCAATAAACTAAGATCACGAGCTTACTTTAAATTAGAAGAAATCCAAAAAGTCGATCGCATTTTTCATAAAGACATGATCGTAGTTGACTTAGGAGCAGCACCTGGAGGCTGGTCGCAATACGCTTCTACTGTTATCGGTGAAAAAGGTAAAGTTATTGCCTGCGATATTCTCAACATGGATCCTTTATTCAATGTTGACTTTTTACAAGGTGACTTTCGTGATCAGGCTGTACTTGAAAAGTTAATCGAAATGATTGATGGTCGTCCAGTAGATGTAATTCTTTCTGATATGGCACCAAACTTTTCAGGTAACCCAAACGTGGATATTCCACGCGCTATGTACTTATGTGAGTTAGCTTTAGAAATGGTCAAAGACTGTTTAACTAAAGGCGGAAGCTTTGTAATCAAAATCTTCCACGGCGAAGGCTTTGAAGAATATTTAAAAGAAGTTCGTCGTCTTTTTAAAACAGTTCGTATCCGTAAGCCAGATGCTTCGCGTGACCGTTCGCGTGAAGTGTACATAGTAGCCCTTGATTACAAAGGCACTAATTAATAATTTTTGAGATTATTAATTGTTTCTCAATTTTCATAAATTTAAGACCTAGGGCTTACGCCTTAGGTCTTTATTATTTCTCATTAATTACTGTTATAATCGTTTGCTTAAACTGTTATAATATACTGGCAAGTTTTTGCTCCTTATCTTGTTGGAAAATACTATTGGTTAATTGTATTTTTACAGGTCAATTGTATTTTCACGGGTTTTAATTTTACTATTTAGGAGATTAAGCAGTGGCTGAACCTATTGCTCCTTCAATTACACCTCTTTCGCATATTGCAAGAGAAGGGAATGAACAAACACTACGCGAAGTAAGTAACATTCAATACTGGGGAATGAACTACTATAATGTAGATGAAAACGGTGATATATACGTTTGTCCAAATCCAGACAAACCAAAAAATCGTATCTCTCTAAAAAAACTAGCTCAACGTATGGAAGAATCATACGGCGCACGTTTACCTGCATTATTTTGTTTCCCGCAAATTATTAAGCATCGTTTACGTTCGATTAATAAAGCTTTTAGTGATGTAATTAAAGATTACGATTACAAAGGTGAATATACACTAGTTTACCCTATTAAAGTAAACCAACACCGTCGTGTAGTTGAAGCTCTAAAACATTCAGAGCAAAAATATGGTCTTGAAGCTGGTTCAAAAGCTGAATTAATGGCAGTAATTGCCCAAGCTGGACTAAAAAAACATACTATTGTATGTAATGGTTACAAAGATTTAGAGTATGTTCGTTATGCCTTAATGGCAGAAAAACTTGGACATAAAGTTTATCTAGTTATTGAAAAACTATCAGAAATCTACTTAGTACTCGAAGAATCTGAGCGTCTAGGTGTACACCCTCGTCTAGGGGTACGTGCGCGTCTAGCGTCACAAGGTGCCGGTAAATGGCAATCTTCAGGTGGTGAGAAATCAAAATTTGGTCTGTCATCAACTCAAGTACTACGTTTAGTAGAAATCTTACGTGAAGAAAACAAACTAGATTGTTTACAACTTCTACACTTCCACTTAGGTTCACAATTAGGTAGTATCCGTGATATTGCTACCGGTGTCCGTGAATCTGCTCGTTTTTACGTTGAGTTAGCTAAACTTGGCGTTAATATCAAATGCTTTGACGTAGGTGGCGGTCTTGGGGTTGACTATGATGGTAGCCGTGTAGGTTCTGATCGTTCAGTTGACTATGGTCTACGTGAATATGCCGAAACTATTATCTGGGGTATTGGGCAAATTTGTGATGACAATAACTTACCACACCCAGATATTTTCACGGAATCAGGACGTGCAACTACAGCACACCACGCTATCCTAATCTCAAACGTAATTGGGGTTGAGCGTTACCAAGCGCAAGAACTAGAACCACCAAAAGAGACTGATCCAACAGTACTACACTCTTTATGGGAAACTTGGGAAAGTATTAATACTAACCGTGATAAACGTGCTTTACGTACGTGGATTCACGAAGGTCAATTTGACCTTGAAGATGTGCACCAACAATACATTGTGGGTACAATTAGTCTTGAACAACGTGCATACGCTGAACAACTTTACTTAAACATTTGTTCAGAAGTAGCTAAATTATTTACTACGCAAAACCGTTCACACCGTCAAGTTATTGACGAGTTACAAGAGCGTTTTGCTGATAAAATCTGGGTTAACTTCAGTTTATTCCAATCATTACCTGATGCTTGGGGGATTGACCAACAGTTCCCAGTAGTCCCAATTAGCCAATTAAATGATCCAATTGAACGTCGTGCAGTTTTACTAGATATTACTTGTGACTCCGACGGTTTAGTGGAATCTTATATTGATGGTGACGGGGTAGCTACTACTCTACCTATGCCAGATTTTGAAGTAGATAATCCTCCACTAATGGGCTTTTTCATGTTAGGGGCATACCAAGAAACACTTGGGAATATGCACAACCTATTTGGGGATACTACCACAATTGATATACGTATTACGGGTAAAGATGAGTTTGAAATCTTAGATCTATACCATGGTAATACTGTGTCTGATATGCTTGAGTATGTGTATATCGATCCGAAGAAAATTCTGGAAAGATACCGCGAGCAAATTTATGCTTCGAACTTAAGTCAAACCGACAAAGTTAAATTCTTAAAAGAATTAGAACTAGGTATGACTGGTTACACTTACCTTGAAGAAGACACAGAAATCGATTATTAATTTGCTTAAAGAAGATGAAAACAAATACTAATACTTTAAATCATCGTGAAGATATTTCTTTAGTATCTAACAATTTTGGTTTTTTACGTTTACCAATCAACTTTGAACCAGCAACTTCAAATGCAGACTGGGTAATTACAGGGGTACCATTTGATAGCGCAGTTTCAGGTCGCTCTGGTACACGTTTTGGTGCTGAAGCAATTCGTCGTGCGTCAGTAAACCTAGCTTGGGAACACTGTCGTTTCCCTTGGACTTTTGATGTTCGTGAACGTTTAAACATTGTTGACTGTGGTGACTTAGTGTACGCTATGGGTGACAACGCAGACTTTACTGCACGTTTAGAGCAACACGCAACTAATATGCTCCAAGCTGGTAAACGTTGTTTAACTTTTGGGGGTGATCACTTTATCACTCTGCCATTATTAAGAGCGCATGCTAAACACTTTGGTAAACTAGCTTTATTACACTTTGACGCGCATACTGATACTTATGATAATGGTTCTGCCTATGATCATGGTACTATGTTCTACCACGCGCCTAAAGAAGGTCTAATTGATCCTAAACACTCTATCCAAGTAGGTATTCGTACCGAATACGATCGTAACTTAGATTACACTGTATTAGATGCACCTACAGCTAACGATCTAACACCAGAGCAAATTGTTGCGCGTATCAAAGAAGTAGTTGGTGACATGCCGGTATACTTAACTTTTGATATTGACTGTTTAGATCCAGCTTATGCTCCAGGTACAGGTACACCGGTTATTGGTGGTATGACTCCTGACAAGATCTTAAAAGTTATCCGTCAATTATCTGACTTAAATATTGTTGGTATGGATCTGGTTGAAGTATCTCCTGCATTCGATCAATCTGACATTACAGCTCTAGCTGGTGCTACTCTAGCGTTAGAAATGCTTTACATGCAAGGTGCTAAAGTTAAAGCTTAAGCTCATAACAAAACTCAGATAAAACACCACAAATAAAACACTAAGGGAAAAATAATTTAGCCAGTAAAAAACTAAATTACCTTACCCTTAAACAAAACTTAAACAAAAAATGCTCCTTTTACAGAGGTAAAAGGGGCTTTTTTTTGTCAAAACCTTGATATTTATCTGCATTTGGTGGTACACTGAAGTAGTAAAAAAATATCTAAAAAATATAAAAAAATTACTTTATATAAATTACTTTTTTTATATTTAGCATCTCACCGGTACCAGTGAGATAAATTTGGATATTTTTTATCCGAATTTCCATTATAAAAGCTTTTAAAATTTATGAGTAACAATGCAATGTTCATTTTCTTGCTCTTAGTATGTATCGGCATGTTGCTATTTCTCGGATACCGTTTTATTAAACGCAAGCCCCATCAAGATGCAATAAGAACTAACGTAGAAAAGAAAAACTTTCAGGGAGGCGCTCACCTCAAACCAACCGTGAGCCAAAATCTACGTACGCAAAACCTTGCGCAAACCCTGCAAAACAATCTTGAAGCCCTCTATGCTCAAGAAAGTAACAAGAGCGCAAGCTCCACTTCTCCTAAAGTAGACACTACTTTAGGGCAAGCGAGCGCCCAAACTACGGCAAATGTAACCGGAGCTAATGCCAGCTTTGCTGGGCAAGACCTAAAAGTTACCGGAACTACTGCCTCTTCAACCAACAACTCAACAAAACAACCACAAGTTGAATTAAAAGGTAACGCTAATAGTGCTGCTGAAAGCTACTTTGGTAAATCCTACACTGTTACAGGGCAAGCTAAAGAAAGTGCTATTGAGCAAACTAATAAAACTCTAGCAGAAAAAGAGTTTAATATTAATAAAGAGCGAACTATTGCTACGGATAATATTAACTCGGTTTACAAAATTCGCGAACAAAGACGTTTAGCTCGTGAGCTAAACCCAGAAAAAGAACTTTCTTTAACCGAAGAACGTAACTTAAAAGACAAGGCTAAACCAGCAACTAATGTTGCAACCAATGCCACGAATACTCCTAAAACTACTACAGTTAACCCTAGTCGAGGAGCTACCCCAATTAAAGCTCCTGAGATTGCTAAGTTAACTGAACTAGTAAACAAAGCAAGTAACGCATCTACTGCTACGCCAGCAGGAGCTAAAGCGCAAGCTGGAACTCAAGAGCAAGTAACTAACTCTGCTCATGCTTCTGCGCAAGCAACAAGCGCAACAGCTACGAGTAAAGTTGCAAATAACGCAGGAAATGCGCCTAAGCAGGCAAGCACAGCTAAAACCACTAGCCAAGCTCAAGCTACCCCAGCAACTAATAGCGCTCCTGCTACTAAAAGCGCTCAAGCAAATGTTGACGTCAACTTGCTACAAAAGTTACTTAAAGAGCTAAACAAAGTTGCCCAAACTAATCCAGCCCTTTATCAACAAATCATGGCTTTAATCCAAAACAAAGCAGATAAAGAGCAAGCTCCGCAAAAAGCTAGCGCCCAAGGAGCTCAAGGTGCGCAAGGTACCCAAGGGAACCAAGGAGCACAAGGATCAACTCAAGCAACTGTTAAAGCTTCTGCAGCAAATTCTGCAACAGCTTCAGCAGCAAGCGCCTCAAGTGCTACTCCGGCAACTAAGGCAAATGCAACAGCTAGTGGCAAAGAAGTCCAAGCAAGTGCTAACCCTGTTAAAGTCAACGAAACTAAAGCACAAAACATCGTTGAATCTGCCGAAGAGGTTGCGGAAGCGGTAACTGGTTATCAACAAAACCTTGCACAAATTGCTCGCCAACGTGCGCAAACTAAAAGTGCACAAGTTGCTCCTGCAAAAGTAGAGCCTTATGTGGAAAAAGATCCTGTCGTGCTTAAACTAAATTCTTTATTTGAGCACCCAGAGCAGTACATAGTGTTTAAAGTAAAACACCAACGTAGTGCTGATATCTCTGCTTCCCGTTTAAACAACATTCTGCGAAATCTCGATTCTGACTTTAACGAGAATATTGTTAACTATACTACCTTTGTCGGAGATCAAAATCGTTTAAGTTATAACAATGTCTGGCGTCCATCTAGTTCGTCTTCCCAAGAGATTGTTATCTACTATCTCTTTAATGAGTTTGGTCAATGGATTGGCGAAAATCAAAGAGAAAGTTACAAGTACTTATACATTTATGTCTCTCGTCGTATTTTAAGTAATGACGAAGCTTTATCAATTCTTATTACCCAATTAACTAAGATCTGTGATAAGCTTTCAGCTTACTTAGACTTACGTGGAACTATCTTTAAATCGGTACAACTTTGTGCTCCACCAGCAAGTATTCGTCGTCAAGTAAACGACGTTCTTGCCCAAGGTGAAGTTGTGCGTCATAGCTCACGTTTTCAATAAACGTTTAAGACCAGCCATAGGCTGGTCTTTACTTTTGAGAAAATTATCACTATAAACTATTTAGTTTAAAGATATGTTAAAATAAACCGTTAGAAAAAACATTAGTTTTAGTTTGTAAAACTTAGCATGAAAGTAAAAAAGATTTTTAATACCTTATTCTATACAGGTTTAACCCTCGGAACCATTGGGGCAGCAAGCTTAGTAGGTTTTTACTCTTACCTCTCAACCGACTTGCCAGATGTTAAATCATTTACCCCTACCTTTTCAGAACCTTTACGTGTATACGATCGTAATGGTGAACTTATTTCTTCATACGGCTCAGAACGCCGTATTACTTTAACTTATGAGCAATTTCCAGAAGTTCTACGTGATGCTGTAATTGCAATTGAAGACCGCCGTTTCTTTGAACATGGTGGGGTAGACTTCCGAAGTATTGCTCGTGCCTCTTACATCTTATTAACGACACGTTCTAAGTCACAAGGGGCTTCAACTATTACCCAGCAAGTTGCAAGAAACTTCTTCTTAAGCTCGAAAAAAGAATTTATTCGTAAGTTTAAAGAGATGATCCTTGCCGTACGCATGGAAAAAAGCATGACCAAGGAAGAAATCTTGGCTGCTTATATGAACAAAATCTATTTAGGGCACCGCTCTTACGGTTTTGCCGAAGCTGCTCGTACTTACTTTAACAAGAGTGTAGAGCAATTAACTCTTTCAGAAGCTGCGCTTCTTGCTGGTATCCAGCAAGCTCCGTCTAAACTCAACCCTATCTATAGCTTAAAGAACGCAACCGCACGTCGTAACCAAGTGCTGTTAGCTATGAATGAAACCGGAGCTATTACTCAAGCCCAATATGAGCAAGCGATTAATACTCCAGTTGAGTTAAACCCTAGACGCGTAGAAAACCAAGGGGTTGGCTATGTCTCAGAAATGGTACGTCAAGCTCTATACAACCGTTATGGTGAAAAAGCTTATAGCGAGGGCTTTAAAGTTTATACTACCGTTGACAATACTTTACAACGTCAAGCTACTGAAGCTTTACGTCGTAACTTAATTAGTTACGACCAACGTAAAGGTTGGCGTGCTGATGACAATCAGCGTTTCCTTTTTACTAATGGTGAAGAATTAGTTTCTTATCAAGATCACCAACACATTCAGGTGAAAGTTAAAGAGGAAGGCAAACTAGTTGAACGTACTCTAACTTTAACTGACATTATTAACCGTTTTAAACTTTCAAACTACTCACGTGCTTTTGATCCTCTTTACCCTGTAGTGGTACTTAAAGTAGGACAAAGTGAAGCGCAAGTAGTTGACCTTAACGGTAATATCATGCCTCTTAGCTTAAAGAGCATGGAATGGGCAGGGAAGTACATTAATGCTGACCGTAAAGGAGCTGCCCCTAAAGCAGTTACAGATCTTCTTTCGGTTGGACAAATTGTCTACGTTGAGAAAAAAATCGGTAACCAAGGCGTAGAAGCGTCTTTATCGCAAATTCCAAACGTAAACTCTGGTTTAATTAGCTTAAACTCAGTTGACGGTGCGATTGAAGCTATGGTGGGTGGTTTTGCTTATGATCTTTCTAAGTTCAACCGTGCAACTCAAGCAACTGTACAAGTTGGTTCTTCATTTAAACCATTCTTATACGCTGCTGCTTTAGAGAAGTTCTCAGCTCTATCTTCATATACCTACAGCTGGGGAACAATTGTGCGTGATGAGCCTATTGCCATCCGCGATAATGACAAGATCTGGAAACCTAAAAACTACGGTGACCGCTATAAAGGTGACATGACTTTACGTCAAGCCTTTGCAGAATCACGTAACATCATTGCCGTTAAACTAATGCAACAAGTAGGTCCTAACTACATGTCGCGTTTCTTACAACGTTTAGGTTTTAGTAGTAATACTTTCTTACCAACCTTATCGTTAGCGTTAGGGACAGCAAACTTTACGCCATTAGAAATGGCGCGTGCTTACGCGACTTTTGATAATGGTGGTTTCTTAATTAATCCGTATCTAATTACGCGTATTGAAGATATCCAAGGTAATGTAATTTACCAAGCAAACCCATTAGTTGCGTGTGTCAATGACACTCCTGAATGTAATAACATTCAGCCAGTAGATCCAATTACTGACGATACTGAATTTAGTACAGCAACTAACCAAGATCTAATTAACTTAGACCAAACAGGTTTAAGTGAAGAAGATGACTTAGATGCTTTAATTAACGCAAGTACCCAACAACGTTCAGTAAATCAAAGTGAAGCTGCTTCGGCTACTGACACAGGTTTAAGTGACGAAAGTACAATGGCGCATCAGAACAATAAATACGCTCCACGTGTTTTAAGTGCAGATGTTGCTTGGTTAATGTGGTCAGGTCTAAACTCAAACGTTTATGGTCGTCCAGGTTATAGCGGTACTGCTGCTAGAACTGCTAGCCTACATCACCAAGATATTGGTGGTAAAACAGGGACAACTAACGACTCTAAATCAGCATGGTTCGTTGGTTACGCTAATAAATACGTAACAGCTACCTTTGTAGCATTTGATAATGCAACAACTCTAGGTCGTCGTGAGTTAGGTGGTAGCCTCGCCTTAAATAACTGGATTGCTTTTGAAAAATTCCAGTTAGCAGATGTTAAAGGAACATGGACTCGTGCTATGCCGGATAATATCCAAGGCTATCGTATTAACGCTCAAGGTTACCAAACAACTAATGGTGGTTACATTGAGTTCTACCGTATTCCACAGGTACCTCCAGTTGCCCCATCGCAAGATAGTAACCTTGACTTAAACTCAGATGAGTCAGGTATCTTCTAAGGAGAAACCCATGACAGATCCACAAATAACTCGCGGAGTTCTCCCAACAGAGTTTGATTTAAGTCGCGATGGTGATCAAGTGGTCTACCCGCACGACTATCGTCAACGTCAAAGAGAAGTTGAAGTCTATGCTTTAATTCCTTTTGACAATGACGCTGTAACTTTAAAACTGGCGTTAAACTCTTTAACGCCAGCGGTAACTAAAGGGGTACTCGTGTACCCTGAAATGTTACCGGGAGTTGAAGCTGATCAAAGCCTTGAAATTGCTACCGAGTTTGTTACCGTTAATCCAGGTTTTAAACTAGTAAAATATCCTATGCCAATTGTGCCTTATCACAACAGTTGGATCAAAGATAACTTTTACTCGGGTGGGGTATCCATTTACTGGCTTAAACATCAACTGCTAAACTTTGGTTTAGTAAACCTTAAAGCTCTAGTGAAATCTAACCAAGACGAAGATAAAGCTTGGTTATTCCTTGCTAATCCTTGGACAGCTTACGGACAAGATGAGCTTGCTAAAGCGCTTAGCCAGGTTAAAGAGCAAAACGTAGAGTTTGATCTCTTTAACTTCACTAGTCAAAGCCTTGCGCTTGCTCATGACAAGCTCTTTAGTCAGAAAAAAGGAATCGCTTCTCTCTTTTCCGCTTTAGGTCGTGAGCAAATCTATAACGCAACAACCTTAGAAAAAGCGCAACTAGAAACTACCTCTGCAAGAGCTAACGAAGAGCTAAATATCATTGCCCGTTTAGCTAACTTTGAAGCTTTTACTACACTTGTTCATAGAAATGAACAAGAGCAAGTTACCAAACTTGAACTTGGTACCAAACTAAAAGCTGAAAGCCAAAGTTGCACCAGCGACTTAAGTTTAGGCACAAGTTTACCTTGGGAAAGTAGCTTTGCTTACCATGGCGCTCAAGCCTTAGATAAGCAAGAAAGTAAGCTAGAAGAGGCAAGTAAGCAACAAGAAGCAAGTAAACTAATCAACGCAGATCAAGTTAACTTTGCTTTAACCGAGCTCGCTTACCCTTTAGTTAATCGCTTAGCTAAACATCCACAAACGCAGTTTGACAATTTAAACTTTGATCCGCAAGAACTACTAAATAATAGTTTGTATCGCATTGATCAGTGGATTAACGGCTTTAACATCCGTGCAAGCTCAACCAATCTGACAAAAATGGATAAGTACAACTTACAAGAGCAATCTAAGCTCTACCAAAGCTACTTCAATGCTTACGTATTTAATCCTATTGTCAAATAAGTTTCTTCCTAAGGTACGAATGTACGAATATATAGGGATTCCCGAAC
>NZ_NRHC01000010.1 GCF_003585885.1 Psittacicella hinzii
TGCGAAAGTTGAAGATAGCACTTCTAAAGTTGAAGATAGCTCTTCTAAAGTTGAAGATAGCGTTTCTAAGGAAGAGGTAAAAGAAAAAGTTGTTATTAATCCTAAAGATATAATCGAAACTACAGACTACTCAAAAGCTGAATCGCATGAGATTCTGAACGAAAAATTTAACACAAATTCTTTTATTGACCAAGTTTATTACATTGCAAATAAGTTTAACTTAATCAAAATTCTTTCAAGTATTTGGTCACCAGAAGTCGCTACCAAAATAATCAACTGGGCTGCTTTCTGTATTTATACGGATAAGTATAACGCTACTCACAACTTCAATTTATTTGCCAAAGAAATGAACTTATCAGAACGTTGGCACATGTCGTCACAACGTTTTTCTGAGTTCTTCATGTCTTTCGAAGTAGATAAAATGGAATTGTTCTACAAGGAGTTAGCTGCATTTCTAAAAGAAACTTCAGCTATCTATCTAGACTTCTCGAATATCACAACTTACTCTAATAATTTGAAAAACGCCGCTTGGGGTAAATCAAAAACAGGAGAAAGGTTAAAGCAAGTAAACTTAGCTGTGGGTAAAGGAACAAGAACTCATTTACCTATCTTCCTTGAGATCTATCGAGGAAATGTTAACGATAGCTCTTACTTAAAAAGAGCTGGAGAAATCGCGAAGAAAAGCATACCAAAGATCGAAATGATAGTGATGGATCAAGGTGCAGCAAGTAAAGAAAACTTAAAGTACCTAGAGGATTTGGGTATCAATGTCGTTACTATATTGAAATCTAAGACAATTGCTCACAGAACTATCCTAGCAAAAGCTAACTCAATGGGTCATGCAAATTTACAATTACTGGAAGGAAGTACAGAGTACTACTACCAAGAAATAATCAATTATGCAGACTCTAAGTACAAAGCAGTTGCCGTATATTCTGCAGACAAAGCAGCAGTAGAAACTAAAACTATTCTTAGAGACAGGAATAAGGAAGTTCAAGAAGTAGAAAAGTTAGGGCGACAACTACCTATAAAACCATCTTCGATGAGATTTCATACTTTTAAAGTAAAATCACCTGGAGAATGTGACGCTGAATATAGTAAAGCTAAATTCAAAAATGAAGTTGATGCAGCCGGTTGGTTTGTATTAATTACAAA
>NZ_NRHC01000100.1 GCF_003585885.1 Psittacicella hinzii
AAAGGTGGTAACTTAGGAAACTAACTAAACTAACAAAACTAACAAAACATTTGTTGAACTAAGCCTTTTTTCAGCTTACGAAGATTTGCTAGTCTTGTCGTGATAGTCTCTATTTGTTTGTCAATAGTTTTGATAAGGTGGGAGATTTTTTTCTGCTCTTCTATATTTGGTGAGTAACCTAATTTTATCTCACCAAGGGTTGAAGCTTTCATTGCAGGGTACAGCCCACCTTGAGTATTAACTATCATTCTTTTGTGAACGTCCCAGCTTTGTAAAGCACTAAATACAAAGTATGGATCATGTTCTTGGTTCACTCTTATCTGTCCATATCCATTAGAGAATACATATGGTATGTCACTCTCTTTTTCAAAGAAGTAGTTATTCTTTTGATAAGGTCTTACAAGTTGGAAGAAGATATCACCTTTTTTAGGTACAAGCTTAGCACGTGATGGAGCTGTAGCTTTCTCTTCAATTCGCTCTTTTAAAAGAATGGTTCCTTTAACAGCTTCAAGATCAACATAGATAAATCTATCAGGGATATTTTCTTTACGAGCAGGTTTAACAATAGTAGCAAGATCGCTTAAAGTAGCGACTTTCCATTCTTCGGTAAAACCTGGGAAACGACATCTAGGTCGTTTAGCGTCTAGACTAGTTAGGTAAACTCTTTCTATTACAGCTCGCTTAAGTAAGTAATACTTCTCTAAGAAAAGATCCGTTTGGTAAATAAGATCATCAACATCTTGCATTAGTTTGCTGATCTTCTTTTGTTCTTCACCTTCCTCTGGGTAAGAGAATAGAACCTCAGCCATATGTCTATTCATTAACTTAGGAAACACCCCAGAAGTAACATATAACGGAGTTACTTTATTAATTGCCTCTGCAATACAATTATTACATAATCCAGAGTTAGATATTAAAGCTCCACAAATGTTAGTAGCGTAGAATTTGCCTTTTCTAAATTTTGTTTCTCCAGCATATCCATCTGTTGTCCAAGTAATAATACTATCAAATAGAAATTGGTTGTAGTAACCTATAACTCCGTAGTTTTTAGTCTGTGAAGAATAAACTGGATATCTGTACTCATTATTGGGAGCACTTTTCATTAGATTTGTGGGAAGAACTTTTCCCCTTGTAATAGTATCAAAAACATTTTTTACTCGATCAGTAACCCAAGGCTTAGTAAACTCAGGGAACCTTAATGGAGGTCTTAATTCAGTTCTTTGACGAAGTTCCTCTTTTTCTTTTAGAGTTAAACCAGTGTAATCAGGGAGTGTCATATATTTCTAAGTGCTCCATCTAGCTATTCTTAAATTATTGTTCAATTTGTAGATTTTAATACACACTATTATATAGTGAGTTTATTCTTTATTCTCAAGTACTTATAACCTTAACTTAAAAGGACTAACCGCTTGAAGAATAGAAGAACGAAGAAACTAACAGTTACTCATGAGTACTTACTTCTGCTCTGCTTGTATCAACTTTGCTTGTATCTGCTTTGCTATTCTTAGCTTTGGCTTTCTTACGAGCTTGGATCTCTGCTCTTAACATACGACGGATATTAGTAAGAGTTTGTAAGCGTCGTTTGTTGTAAAAGAACAGGTAAATACCAGAGATTACAATAGCAACATAACCAATAATCGAGTAAATATCTGGAATAGTTGCAAAGAATAAGAAACCAAAGATACAGTTCCAAAGTAACGATGAGTAACTGTACACACTAATCTCAACAGATGGCGCGTATCTAAAAGCAAAAGTAAAGCAGTATTGCCCTAGTACCGAAAGTATAGCAGCAAAGATTAGTAGGAGATAGTACTTACCATTACCAGTAAAACCTTGGAATGAGTAAATACTTGGAATGATCATTAAGGCAACTATGGTTAGCGCTAAACAAGACTCAATTGTAAGAGGATGTTCCCCGCTTTTGGTATTGGTTAACTTACGAATTGCAATGTACGTCAATGCTAGACAGATAGTCCCGGCTAACCCCACCCCATACGAAAAAATGTTTGGGTTATTAAAACTTGGTTTAATAATAAGAACAGCACCGACTAAAGAAACAATTACCACAGTAAATTGCGTAATAGAGGTTCTTTCTTTTAAAAACCAAGCACCGATGATTATTAGAAATACTGAACTTAGCTTCGCGAGCATATCCGCATCGGCAAGGCTCAAAGTGTTACAGGTATAGATATAAGCAAACATAGCTAAAGCACCTGTAACCCCACGCATTAAAAGAGCCCAGAAATTTGTACGATCGCCAAAGTAGTTTGGCACCTTACGGTTGGTTTCAATGAGTTTAACACGTTTGTGCTCTTCAATATGGTTAAGCTCGTCGGTTTTAATAATGGTAGCTGCGGTTGTTAAAGCTACTGACGGACCACCGGTGGTAGTAGACATGGCAATGTTTGCCTTAGCAGCTTGTTCTTGAGTCAGTTTCTTTTGGTTTTTCTTAAGGTTACGACGGATAAAGTAGATTACCGTAGCTGAGATAGTTAGTGAAGAGATCCCACGAAAGAGAGTTTTCTCATAAACGGAGATATGCTCACCAATTATCTTGAACAGAAGTCCTAAGATTGCCGAAATGAATACTGAAAGTAGTGTCAGTAATATCCCTTTAGTTAAGTTCGACATATTTGTATTTGCAGTGAGAAAAAGCCCTAAGATTTTCTTAGAGCTTTTTTGTGAAAGTTACTTTGGACTTATCTGCTGGCTATCCCGAGCTTGAGTAACCTAAGTTGTTGCTAGTTGCTAGTTGCTAGTTGCTAGTTGCTAGTTGCTAGTTGCTAGTTGCTAGTTGCTAGAGGAGGCGTTACGCCTCTTTTTTCTCAACTACGGTATTAGCCTTATCAGCTTTGTTAGCTTTGTCACCTGCAGCTACAGAGGCTGTTTGGTCTTGACCTTGCTTTTGATCTTGATCTTTTGCTTCAGTATTTGCAGTATTTTCAGATAAGTCGTATTGACGATCAATAAGTTTAGTTAAGCCAAGAAGTTTTTCGCTATCATTGTTTTTACGATAAACAACTTGCGCTAGAAGAATGTTTTCCGGAGTAGGAGTTTGGCTAGTAAGAAGTTTTTCTACCCAAACCTGTGCTTTATCAAACTTACTTTGACGATAGTAAAGTTCAGCCAGAATCGCCATGATTGTAAACTGTTGCTCTTGTTCAAATTTTGGTAGTACTTTTTCAAGGGCACGGCAAAGTTTGAAATCAAGAGTATCGTGTGGGATTTGACTAATTAAACTAAAGTAGTCTGATTGGGCAATGTCTTTTAATGAACAACGACGTAAAGTTTCACTTGCAACATCAATAGCGTCATAGTAAGCATTTAGTTGCAGTAAACTTTTTAACATCTGGTTACGGAAAACTAAGTTAGAACGGTGACTGCGGTTTTGGGCATCAAACCAAGTAACAAGTTCATTGGCTTTATTTTCGTTTTGTTTAAGTTGACGTTGCATTAAACCTTGGTAAGCCCATGCTAAATCTTCTTGACCTTTTTCTGCGCTAATATATTCTTTTTTCACCAGATTAGGTACAAGATCTTCAAGCATTGCGTACTGGTTAGTATTTAAATAAACTTTACGCGCAATTAACTCAACTTCTTCGCTTGGGTTTTCTAAGCGAATCTTGTCAAGAAAGCTACTAGCTTTTTGCCATTGTTCTGTTGCTACGTAGTATTTAAGTTTACTAACATCAAGGAGTTTTTTGTCACTGTTAGTCTCTTGATTTACTTCGATCATACGTAAGAGTAACTCTTTAGCTAAACGCGGGTTACGGTTACGAATCGCTAAATCAAAAGTTTGACTTAAATTGTAAAAAGGAAGATTAGCTTTAGTCGCAGACTTAGCTAAAGTCTTTTGTGCTTGACGATAGTCACCTACTAGAGCTTGACGTAAACCTTTTTCTACTAAGCGGTCAGCCTTAGCTTGACGACGCTCACGACGGTTAGCAAACCAACCGAACGTAATTTTGTAAAGGTAACGCACTAAGCTCGCGATAATCTCAAATGCTCCAAACGCTAGTAAGAAAAATACTAGGAAAGTGAGAAGTGAGAGCGAGTAGCTATAGTCAGCAAAGTATATTACCACCTGTCCGTTATGACTTAGCAAGTAAGGTGCTAAAGCCAAGAGAACAACAAACAGAAGGCACCAAATAAAAACTCTAAACATATGATAATTTGTCTGAAAGAGCCCAGCTAAGCCTTTAAGGGCTAGAGGGCTTAAGATCTCTAAGTTATAAAGGCTAGCTAGAGCAAGAGGTTGATCACTAGATTAGTAATTTAATCTTGGCGTTAGGTATGAAAAGCAAAGCTTTGCATACCTATTGTAATAATTGCATTTGCTTTGCATTTGCATGCAGCAAGGAGTTTAAATTCTTAAACTCTAACTTGAACTTGAAGTATTTGCAGGTTACTAGTTGTAAGCTATCTTCAAAGCTATTTGTAAGCTATTAGTTAGCTATCTTTGAAGTTACTAGTATTCCCAAGTAACTACTTACTAGTTAGCTGGCTTATCTGACGCTGGTTGAGCTGGTTGAGCTGGCTCATCAGTTTTTTGACCTTGTTGCGCTGCAGAACTTGCTGGTTTATTTTCAGCGGCTGGTTTAGCTTTTTGACCTTGCGCTGCAGGTTTGCTTGGTTGGTTGTCAGAAGCGTTGCTTGCTGCAAATAAGTTTAATGAACCGAGTTGATAGTTTGCATTGTAACTAAAGTTAACTTCGCTTAGCGCTTTAACTTGGTTGACAAAATCTTGTACTACTTTGTTGTCTTGTGGGTACACAGTAGTAACAACTTTAACTAGGGTATCTAAACTATTTCTGTATTCTGCGGTGTTATTAGCGCCAATGGCGATAATTGCATTTTGCAGATTAAGTTTAAGATTTTCTTGGATATAGAGATTTAAATTAGTTGCTGGTAAATCACCAACTTTTTGTACTTGGACAAATTTACTAAAGAACTCTTTAGTTGCTTTACCAAATGAAGAGTCTTGTGCATCTTGAGCTTTCTCAAGTTGCATTTGATTTAACTGTGGTAAAGAGCTTACATTGTTAACTAAAGAAATTAACTGATTTACTAGGCTGTTGGTTGATTGTGTACCGTGGCTTAGGTTGTTAATATCAGTTTCAATAGCTGCTTTAACTTTGTCATTTGGTGCAAGTGAAGCAGTAATTTGTAAATTAGTAATAATGTTAGTTAGACTAGCATTTTGTTTAATTTGAGCTTGTACTTGCGTTAGGATCTGTTGAGTTAGGACGCTATTAACATGAGCGTATAAGCTTTGTAATAGAGCGCTTTGTTCTCTCTTGATTCCGTTGTTAATTGCAGCCGGTAACTGCTCGTTAATTTGTTTAGTTAGATCAGCACTTACACCTTGTAGTTGCGTAACTAAGCGGTTAAATACTTGTGAAGCTACACTTTCACCAATGTCACGCGTTAGGTTAGTACGATCTTGTTCAGTAAAGCTTGGGTTTTGCGCAACATACTCAGCAATTAAAGAGCCAATGTAAGTTTTGAATGCTTCACTAGTAGTTGCTTGGTTAATTAAACCTTGTACTTGCTCTGCTGAAATACCAGGTACTGGTGGAGGTAAGTTTGGAGTAGTTGTACTTGTGTTATTGTTACTTGTGTTTGCAGCAGGAGCGTTTGCGGTGTTATTAACTTGCTGTTGCTCTAAAGAAGTAACACGTGTACCTAAGCTATTTAATTGCGCCTGGATATTGTTGTTAAACGTAGAAATAGTTTCGTTTAAGTTAGCTACAGTTACGTAGTTATCTAAAATACGATTGATATTACTGCTACTTAAATTAGAGCTATTAAAGTTTGCTGAGCTACTACCGCTTGAACTTGTATTGCTCCCAAATGAACGATCAAAAGTTGAACTCGTTGAGTTAAAACGTGAGTCAAACTGTTGTTGTAAGATATTGTATTTGATTTTTAAGATCTCAATCTCTTGTTGGGTTGAGTTCTTAAAAGTATTGAAATCATTTACTGAGACAAACTTAGAGCTTGTTGCTTCTAGATCAGCTGTACTAAAAATAGATGGTTCGTACATTTTGTAGACAGCAAAACCAGAAAGCCCAAGAGCGAGAACTGCCATTAAACCAAGAAAACGGTATTTTGGTGGTTCAATGATAATTGGGGGTTCTTGACGCTGTGAGCGTTGTTGTTCTCTTTTTGAATTTTTTGGAGAAGTTGGTTCCTGTTGCTCTGAAGATGTTTGTTGTTCCTCTGTAGTTGTTTCAGCTACAGGTTTTTTTTCAGGTTCAGTAGGAAAGTTAGCGTTGTTATTTGAAAACATAAAAATTAGTAAATCTTGATATTAGAAAATCTGCAATGAATGATCTTGATCTCGTTTCCTTGGTTACCTTTGGTTATCTTTGGTTACCTTTAGTTACCATTTAATCTTTAGTTAGCATTGGCTACCATTGGTGGCTAACATTGGTTAACCTAGGTTACACTTTTAATTTAGAACTGGTTACTCTTGTAATTTCATACAGGTTACTCGTGTAACCTAGAGCTACATCTGTCTTAGTTTTAAACTATTTCAGTTGTTGTTACAAAACTACTTTAGTAGCAATTTCAAACTCTTTTAGTTTGAATTTCAATTCAAAATTGCTTTTAAAAGCTAATCTTCTAAGGCGAATCACCTAAGAAGAGTTTTTTTAAATTTCTTAAATTTGCGGTAAAGGATTGAGAGGATTGTGCTTAGTTGCCTATGTGCTAGTAGCAAAGCAACTTATTCAAGGAGATTTTAAAGAGATAGTTATAAAAAGAAGTATATTTTCCTACTATAATTTTATCAAAAAAAGGTACCGAACAAAAAAATAACTACATCAATTTACGAAATTTTTCTAAATTTACAGATATTTGTTAGTTTGAGATGTGAGAAATTCGCAAGAATAGCAAATTTTGAGGAGAATTGGAGAAGAAATTAGTAGGTAAAGTAGAGGGGCTAACCCCATAATGATTTAAGAAGCTTAATTTTGTTTGGGTTTTCCTTGAGGTATCTTTGAAGCTTTCTCTGAAGTTATCCTGTCCTGAAGTTATCCTGTCCTGAAGTTATCCTGTCCTGAAGTTATCCTGTCCTGAAGTTATCCTGAAGTTTTGAGGTCTCTCTTAAGTCTTTCTTGAAGTTTTCTGGAAGTTTTGAGGTTTCCTAGAAATTTCCTTAGAGGTTTTTCCACAAGTAGGGAAGATTAGCAAAGTCCTCTACTCATTGAGTAGAGGACTTTGAGTTGTCTTTGTTTAGAACCTGCTGATCCTGATCAGATCCTGATCTAATCTAGATTAGATCTCTGGATCAGGGTAACGGTTAAAACTGTTAACCACTGATTGTGGATCAGCACGATTAGCGAATAAAGATACTCCTTCATCCATTGAAGCAATCAGTTGCATTTCTTCAGGAGTTAAACTAAAGCTGAACAGATCAAAGTTTACTTTGAGGCGTTCAGGGTTAACTGATTTAGGGATTACAGCAATATCTTGTTGGATTAACCAGCGAAGTACTACTTGCGATACCGTTACGTGGTGGTTAGCTGCAATCTTTTCTAACAGAGGATTAGTAAAGAGATCATTTTTACCACGGGCAAATGAAGACCAAGATTCAGTTACAATGCCGTGCTGACGATGAAACTCAACACTTGCTTGTTGTTGATAGAATGGGTGCAGTTCGATTTGGTTTACTGCTGGTACTACTTGGTTACCTAGAATTAGGTTTTGTAAAATCGCAGGTTCGAAGTTACTTACACCAATTGCACGAATGTCACCATTTGCATGTAGTTTTTCTAGTGCTCTCCATGCTCCAAATGAATCATTTAACGGAGTATGGAGGAGGTAAAGATCTAAATAATCTAACCCTAGATCAGCCATAGATTGCGCAAAGGCTTTAGGAGCGCGAGCTTCGGTAGTGTCGTGTACCCAAAGTTTTGTAGTGATAAAGAGCTCTTCACGTGGAATACCACAGTTTTTAATTGCGCGACCAACAGCTTTTTCGTTACCGTAAAGAGTAGCGGTATCGATATGACGATAACCAGCTTCAATTGCCGTAATAATTGCACGTTCACATTCTTTGGCGTCATTCATTTTATAGACACCAAGACCTACTAAAGGCATTTCTACGCCATTGTTTAGTTTGATATTTGTCATAGCTTCCTTGGGGTAGAGAGGGCAAATTGAAGTAGGAAGAATTACTAAACTACTTAAACTACTATAGCTAGTAATTATCCCTACATTAAGGAGATATTTCTGCTTATATTTTACTAGAAAGAGGTTAAGCTCGCTTTAGTTTTAGAAGAGTTTGATTTTGCTTTTGGAGAGGGGTTTGCTTGGAGCTAAATGGCTTTAGTTGGGGCAAGATTGAGTAGAGTAAGATAAAGTCTGACTAGAGTTTTTCTAGGTCTGACTAGAGTTTTTCTTGCTTTTTACGCAAGAAAAAACGACCCTTAAAGGGTCGCGAAAATTTACGATTTTTAACCTAAATAGGAAATAATTTACAAAAGGATAACCTTTTCCCTAATTATACTACAATTCAAGCGCTAAAGTGAATTTATGACAAATCTATAGTAGTTGATGATTATTTGAGGAGCAGTTAAAAAATCTTTGAGGTGCAGTTAAAGAGTAGCTAATGACCTGCTGAAGACCTGCTGAAGACCTACTTAAGACCTACTTAAGAGAAGTTAAAGAGTATTTGCAAGCAACTTTAGAGTAGCGGAAAGTGATGTTATTTAGCTAAAAAGTTGCATAATCAAGCCTCTTAATTTACCATTTTACAGTGGTTAGTTTCGCATGTTTGCGAAGTTAAAGGCAAAGTTTTGCTTATGTTGGTTAACTAATTTTGCAATATTTAAGCTAAATCTGGCTCAACTCGTTTTATTTTAATTCACAAAAGTGGATTAATAACCTGACAAAAAAGCGGTTTTTGTAAGTTAAACTTATTAATTTTTAGCAAAAAGTGTGACTTAGATCACAAATTGCAGAGATTTCTGTAACTTGATAGCAAAAATCTAATAATATATAGTCAAAGATAAATAATTATTTTGTTCTTCCTCTTGAGAAAAACGTTGTCGGCAAGAAGTAACCCCCGTTTTTACTCATATTTATATAAATATGCAGAACTCGTTGGAACAACAGAAGTTATTATTGTGCATTTCGTTTTTAAACATTATTTTGATACTTTTCTTTGTTAGAGGTTGTATGAGACCAGTGCAATTACGTCGTCAAAATATTCTTAACTTAGTGAATAGTATCGGGATAGTCTCAATCAGTCATTTAGCTACATATTTTAATGTCTCTAAAGTAACAATTAGAGCAGATGTTGATATCTTAGATAAATCAAAGCAATTGATTAAGATGCACGGCTGTATCAAGTCATTAAATTTTAATGACGATGATACTTCTTTGTTATTTGATCAAAAGTTTTCTTTTAATCAAAAACGTAAATTTCAACATGAGATCAAAAATCGTTTATCACTTTACGCATTGAATTTAGTTGAAGATAATTCAGTTATTATGTTAGATTCAGGGACAACCATTTATGAGTTGGCGGTGCAAATTAGTAAAAAGTCACGGAAAAATCTAACTATAGTAACTTCTTCACTGCCAATATGTGATTTGTTAAGTTCGATTTCAGGGATTACTCTAGTGCTCCTTGGGGGTAAATTACATCAACGTGGAAGATGTTTTATTGGCGAAGAAGCCAAGGCAATGCTTGTCGATTTAGAATACGACAAACTCTTTCTCGCAGTTGATGGTTATCATGTAGATTATGGTCTAACTTCGCAATACGAAGAAGAAGCTGATTTAAAATATCAAATGATTCAACAAGCGAATAAAGTTATTGTCCTTTCAGACCATACCAAGTTTGGACGTCATTCCAAGTATAAAATTGTAGACTTTGATATCCCAGATATTGTTATTACCGACGAGCAGATTAATCCAGAATATTTAAAACACTTTGCCAAATATAAAACTAACCTAATTATCGTTCGATAAATTCTTAGAAGACATCATCTTCTGGTGCACTTAGCTCCAGAAGATTTTTTTGTTTGGTGTCTTTATTTAGTGACACAAGCGTAGATTTGTTTAGGGTGAACCGCAGAATGTTAGAGGTTTGCAACTTGAATTTGTATTTTGCTCAATGATTGCAATTCACTCTCGCCAAATGTTAGACAAATGTGTCATAATTGAGGTTAGCGCAAACTCTTTTTTATCTTTCTCTATTTCTCTATTTCTCTCTTTCTCTTTTATCATTGCATGTTATTAGAAATTTTAAACTTAATTGGAGTAATTGCCTGCGCTGTAACCGGAGCTTTGGCCGCTGGACGTGTCAAAATGGACTGGTTTGGGGTGCTAATTATTTCCAATGTAACCGCACTTGGGGGAGGATCAATTCGTGATATTCTCCTTAACAACTACCCATTACCTTGGGTACAAGAATCTTACTTATTAATTGTGGTAGCAGTGTGTTCTTTTGTAACCATTATGCTTGCCAACTTTATGTACTATTTAAAAACTATTTTCTTGGTACTAGACGCAATTGGTTTAGTTGCCTTTACCTTACTAGGAGCGCAAGCTGCGCTATCGCTGGGACATGGAGTTCTTTTAGCTTGTGTGGCAGGGGTATGTACCGGTTCATTTGGTGGGGTATTGCGTGATTTACTCTGTAATCGTATTCCACTAGCTTTTAAAGCAGAGCTATACGCAAGTATTGCCTTTGTGACAACTCTGTTTTACTATCTCATGCTCAAAATGGGAATTGCAACCAATTTTGCGGTAGTTACTGCAACTATTTTTGGGATAAGTTTTAGATTACTGGCGATTAAATTTAACTGGTCGTTACCTGTATTTGATTATGATGACGCTCGCTTTAAACACATTAGTTGGATTGATAAAAGTTTAAGCAAGTTACGTCGTCATCGTCGTTATCATCAAGCTTTTACGCAAGCACAAGTTGAAGATATGGCTTCAGCGGTTAGTGATGCTATTAATGAAGCCCGTCAGCAAAATGAAGAGGCGAATGTTGTTGCAATTGAAGTTAAAGTTAATAACGAAACTATAGTTAACATCAGTGAGACAGCAGAGGGTACTACAGAAAGTACTGCAGAAAGTGTTTCTGAGGAAGCAACTAACATTGCCTCCAAGGAAAATTCAGAAGTTAATTCTGCAAAGCAGGCTAACTCAGATAACCAAGATAAAGCAGATACTGCTAAATAGTATCATGACATCAAAGTAAAATTTATTTAGGGGTGAAGTTTATAGCTTCACCCCTAAACAATATCTTAGCTTGATCAGCTAATGCCTTAGCTTGACCTAAGAATAGCTTAAATAGATTTTCTTCTATAGGGATTCCCGAAATTGATCATTTTCTTCTAAATAAATTACTAAATAACATTAGGTTATCTCGATTTCTAGCAGGGCATACTACCCTTCTTTAAATCGATTGTTGACTTAATCTAAAGGTAAGAAATTTAATAATATTTAATCATTAGCTTCTTCTTTGTTCGGGAATCCCTACTTCTAGAGTTGACCTAATAATAGCTCAAAATAACTTACCCTGACTTACTCTAACTTACTCAATTTTCCCTGAAGATTTTCTTTAATCAGTGTTTCTCTCTTCAAAGCTAACCTCGATACCTCCGCAATCTTTTGAGGTAAAATCTCATACTCTTTCAATTCTCAGCAAGATTTTTGTAAAATCTTTTTCTTACCAATTGAACTTTAAAAAATGATCCTTATATTCCTTTTATAAGAAAATAACAATTTTCTCGGGGCAAGTGCTAAAATAACCATAAGAAAAATTCAGAATAAGAGTTTAGGATTATGGTAAAACTTGCTACTTTAGATTTAGCTCAACGCACAAGAATGCGTCAAACAGCGGCTGCTTTATCAGCTTTCCCAGCTAACAATTTATCATCTTTAGCCTACAAGGCTCTATTAACACGTGATCCAGAAGCTTACGCTGCAGCTCTAGAAGCTCTTCCTGTTAATGACAAAACAGAAAAAGAACTAGCGCAGTTAAAGGATCAAGAAAGAGAGCTTATTTGGCGTCAAGCAAGAGAAAAGGAAATCTTAGAAAACGAACGCATGACTTTAGTCGGAGCTGTTTTTACGGATTTTCCAATTGCTAAACTTCTAAACAATCTTTGTGACTATAACACTTCAATTCATGTGGTAAAAATTTACCACGAGGTAATTGTGGTGGTTATGAGCACGGATAAACCGGAGCAATTCTTGCAGTACTTACGTGACAATGGTGCTGATAGTGTGAATCTCTCTTTAGTTCCTTTAATTAGTGACAAAGGAGCTTTTGTCTCTGATATGGATTCAACTATGGTAACTTGTGAGTGTATTGACAAGATTGCAAGTCTTTGCGGGATCGAAGATGAAGTTGCTGCTATAACCGAGCAAGCTATGCAAGGTAAGTTAGATTTTGCTGCAAGTTTACAAAAACGCGTAGCCTTATTACAAGGAGTTGCCGTTGCTGATTTTAAAAACTTAATTGCAAACTTACCTGTAACTCCTGGAGCTGATTTACTGTTAAAATACCTAGGTGACAAAGGTTGGCAAAGCGCCTTAGTTAGTGGTGGCTTTGTACCTTTTGCTCAAGCGGTAGCTAAAGCCTTAGGCTTTAACACAATTCACGCTAATGTGTTAGGTGAAGAGAATGGTATTTTAACTGGTAAGGTTGAGGGAGAAATAGTTGACGCTCCTTACAAAGCTAAGGTAGTGGCAAGCTATCAGGAACAAGGTTTAACCACCATAGCAATCGGTGATGGAGCTAATGATATTGAAATGTTAAAGGCAAGTAACTTTGCCGTAGCTTATCACGCCAAACCAGTAGTAGATGAGCACGCTGATTTTATTATTAAACAGAATGATTTACGAGCTCTTCTGGCAATTTTAGAAATGAGAGCTTGGTTAAATTAGCTTATCAATTTTTATATGCAGATTCTGATTTCTAACAAATTTATTTTATCCATGTTCTTAGCTGTGACCTCAATGGTGCCAAGCTTTGCTAAGTTACTTCCTGGAGATGTAATCTATTTAGCGACTACAGATTTGCTACAAACAGCAAATCTGTCTAGCGCTTTAACCATTACATCTGCGGAGCAAGACCAAGTGAGTCTAGTAAACCATGCAAGTCTAGCAAACCAAGGAAGTCTAGTAAACCAAGCAGGTCAAGCACATAAGAACCATAGAGCTAGTCAAGGTATGAACTATGCTCAAGTAAACTTTGACCAAGCTAGAGAACCTTACCGTGAGGGTAATCCTCAAGATAGACCAGAGATTAAGCAAGAACCTTATTCAAATTCTTCACGAAATACTCGTCAAAGAGATAAGTTTGACAAACCAAATGCCTACTTTGCACGTAGCTCGGCTTTACAGCAAGGTGTGGGTTTTAATGACTTTTCGCTGTATGACAACTCAAGAGTGTTTACACTTGATGATGTGGTTTTAAGTTTTACAGAAGGAATTGTAACAAAAGATAATTCTTCTTTAACTTTTAGAAACAATTCTTTAGTTGATTATGCTATAATAGATAATCAGCAGGTACAGTTAGCTTTTACAAACTTTGTAAATCAATATCAGTTACCTAGCTGTTTAGTAGTTGAAGTATTCTCAGGTGATACTATCAGCTGTTATTTCCCACATTTAAATCAAACTCGTGTGGTGAAGTTTTACGCAGTTGATGGTTTAAAAGGGAAAAATGCTTATCGAGCTTATACCCTTTTATGTAAAACGATTGTTAATCAAAGAGTGGCTGTTCAAGCCCTATCTTCATACCAAGAACCAAGTGTCCTTGCTTTTATATACTGGCAAGGTGTTAACTTAAACTATCGTTTAGTACAACTAGGTGTAGTTAAAGTTGATCACTTGTATGAAGATAATAACGCAGTATTCCAAGCGTTTTTAGTTGCGCAACAACAAGCGCAATTAGAAAGTTTGGGATTATGGCGCAACTAGTTGCGCCTCCTATTGCGTAACATTTAGTTAGTTTCAGTTACGTAATAGTAGTCTCCAACAAATATAAAGTGGTTTCGAAACCTACCTACTCGCATGGGTAGGTTTTTTTTCGTTTATAGACCGCTTATTGAGGAGCACTTCTTTCTTTTAGGGATTCCCGAACAAA
>NZ_NRHC01000101.1 GCF_003585885.1 Psittacicella hinzii
AAAAATCTAAAAATTTAGGAAACAACCTGAAAGTTTTGACGTACTTCTTTGCTCAAACATGTTTGGGGATATTATCTCTGATGAATGCGCGATGATTACGGGGTCTATGGGAATGCTTCCTTCAGCGAGCTTAAACCAAGACGGCTTTGGTCTGTATGAACCTGCTGGGGGCTCGGCTCCTGATATTGCAGGACAAGATATTGCTAATCCAATTGCGCAAATTCTGTCAGCTGCGCTAATGCTCCGTCATAGTTTTAACCAAGAGCAAGCTGCTTTAGCGATTGAGCAAGCGGTACAAACAGTACTAGCACAAGGATATCGTACGCGTGATCTTGCAAGTGGTAAAGCTGAAGAAAAAGTAGTAACTACCAGTCAAATGGGAGAGCTAATTAGTCAAGCTCTTAATGCTTAGCTAAGCATAGCTTAGTTAAGCATAGCCTAACTAAGCACAGCTTTACCAAACGTAGCCCAGCTGAACACTGCTTAAACAAACATAGCTCAGCTAAACACTGCTTAAACAAAACCCTGTTTAACTAAACTTAGCCTCTTTTTTGCTTATACCCTATACCCTAGCAAATTGTCCTTCGTGGAGTTTTGCCAAGCTAAACAAAGCTAATTAGCTTGTGCAAACTTCACATCTTCAAACTTAACATTCTCTTTGCCTTAAAGGCAATTTGCTAGGTATTTCTCTTAAGCGCCACCGGTACAAAGAGCGTACTGGGCAGAGCACAGAGCGCACACAAAGTTAGAGCGCAGAGCATGCGAACAATAAAAACGTTTACCTTTACCTGTTCTCGGAATAGGATTTAAAAGTAAATGCGAAAGCTAATGTTCAAGTTCAACATTCAAGTTAAAAACATTTAAGTCTGAAACATTAAATCAAGAAATATAGAGTTACAAATAGTTACAAATTAGGTTACTTATGGCAAAAACACTTTACGACAAGCTTTTTGAACTAAATACCGTTTATCAAGCTGAAGGCGAAACTCCAATTCTTTACATTCACCGTCACCTAATGCACGAAGTTACCTCACCTCAAGCCTTTGCTGGCTTAAAAGGTGCAGGTCGTCAAGTTCGTCAACCACAAAAAACCTTTGCTACTATGGATCATAGTATCTCAACACAAAGTCGTGATCCTGCAGCTTGTGGTGAACAAGCACGTATTCAAGTGCTTGAGCTTGATAAAAACTGTAAAGAGAACAATATCTCTCTGTACGATCTAAGCAACAAGAACCAAGGGATTGTCCATGTAGTTGGTCCTGAACAAGGTTTAACTCTTCCAGGTATGACAATTGTTTGTGGAGATTCTCACACTTCAACTCATGGAGCGTTTGGTGCACTAGCATTTGGGATAGGGACTTCTGAGGTTGAACACGTATTAGCAACCCAAACGCTGAAACAAGCCAAAGCCAAGTCAATGAAAATTGAAGTACGTGGTAAAGTAGCTCCGGGGATTACTGCCAAAGACATTATTCTGGCAATTATTGGTAAGCTAACTATGGCTGGGGGGACTGGTCATGTGGTTGAGTTCTGTGGGGAAGCTATTACTGACCTTTCAATGGAAGGACGTATGACAGTTTGTAATATGGCAATTGAAATGGGTGCCAAAGCTGGCATTATTGCTCCTGACCAAACAACTTTTGATTATCTTCAAGGTCGTCCTTTTGCTCCAAAAGGAGAGCAATGGGAGCAAGCTGTAGCCTTTTGGCGTACTTTAAAATCAGATGATGACGCTGTGTATGATACAGTAGTAACTTTAGAAGCCAAAGACATAGCTCCACAAATTACTTGGGGAACTAATCCAGGTCAAGTAATTTCAATTGATCAACAAGTTCCAGATCCACAACAAATGAATGACCTCATTGCCCAACAAGCAGCGGTTAAAGCTTTAAAATACATGGGACTAGAAGCGCATACCAACCTAACTGATGTTCCGGTAGATAAAGTATTTATTGGTTCATGTACTAACTCTCGTATCGAAGATCTACGTGCAGCCGCTGCTGTAGTTAAAGGTCGTAAAGTTGCTCAAGGGGTAACAGCATTAGTTGTCCCTGGTTCTGGTCTTGTGCGTGAACAAGCTGAAAAAGAGGGGTTAGATAAAATCTTCCGCGAAGCAGGTTTTGAATGGCGTTTACCAGGTTGCTCTATGTGCCTAGCGATGAATGATGACCGTCTAGGAGAATGGGAACGTTGTGCCTCTACTTCAAACCGTAACTTTGAAAGTCGTCAAGGACGTAATGGACGTACGCATCTAGTAAGCCCTGCAATGGCTGCAGCTGCTGCGGTATTTGGTAAATTTACAGATATCCGTACTGTTGAACTCCTGTAGGTTGATCTTGAAGTAGATCTTTATAAATCATAAAGCAAGTTTTGAAGTAGGTCTTGTATAGATTTTGAAACAGATCCTATACTATTTTCCATTAGTCTTTAGATCTACCAATAGATCTACCAATAGATCTTAGGTCACCTCATTATAAGAACAAAGCAAACTCTCCAAATTGAAAAACATTGAGGAAAAACAATGGCTGGTTTTACAACTCACCAAGGTCTAGTTGTACCAATTGATATTTCGAATGTCGATACAGATGCAATTATTCCAAAACCTGAATTCCGCATCTAGTAATAAACCTAACGCCTTAAAATGAGGCGGTAAATACTAGATAGTTGCGGATAAAAATTTAAAAATATTTTTCTCAAAATGCTGCTTTTTAGAGATTAACTTGATATAATATTCATACGCCCTTGAAATTACAATTTTTTACAATCAAAGTTAATTCTAAAAACAGTTATGAGTAAGAGTAAAAAGAAATCAGAAGTTGTTTATATTGCTAAAGTTCCAGAGAGTAGAGTCAAAAGAAAGTATACAGATTACAGTCTGTACTACGTTACAAGATATCGTTCTGGTATAAATGCAGAAGGTGAAAGATACGGTACATCTGATAGAGTTCGAATTGGTAAAATGCTACCAGAGAATACAGAGTACTTTCTACCTAATAAAAACACTTTAATTTTTCTTCCAGATATAGAACATCTTCTAGCGGGATTAGTTCTATATCTGGAAGAAAAATTAAAGTGTTT
>NZ_NRHC01000102.1 GCF_003585885.1 Psittacicella hinzii
TAATATTAAAAATTTAGGATGCACAACGTCAACAAATTAAAGCTCATTTAGCTAACATGCGTACTCAAGACGCACAAGCTAATCAAATTTCTTACAACGCTTACTACCTAGATCAAGATGGTAAAGTAGCAGAAGCTGCTCCATTAAGAACTGTAGACGCTGATACTCCTAACCTACCTCCGGTAATTAAAGAGTTCGCTGACTACTATCGTACTGATCGTGGTTTCCACCCACGTTCAATTAACTCAAATGGTAGCTGGGCAACTGTAATGCCTATGAGCTACATGAATACGAGATTAATGAACTACGCACAAGATATTAAAGTTCCTACTTTAATTATCACTGGTGAAGTTGCGCACTCTCGTTACTTTAGTGAAAGAGCTTTTGCTAAATTAAGCGGTACTAATGATAAAGAATTAGTAATCGTTCCTGGTGCTAACCACGTAGATCTTTACGATTTAGTTTCAGGTAAATTACCTATGCAAAAATTTGTTGACTTCTTTAACCAAAAATTAAACAACAACTAATTCTTGGTTGAAGTACAAACAAAGAGTGTAAAAAGTATAGTTATGTAACTACAGAGTTACTGAGTTCAGGGTTACAAAAAGCTCTAGGTACTCTTACCTAAGTTATTCTCCCTAGTGCTCTTCTGTAGTTAGCTCCCCTCCAGCAAACTATACTTTTTCCCTTAGTAAATCCCGCAAACAAAATTAAGGCTGACCCTCTTAGGATCAGCCTTTTTCTTATGAAAAAAAAGCAAGGAAGTTTTACCCTCCTTGCTTTTAGTTTTATGTTTACTTTAGTTTATGCTTACTTTAGTTTAGTTGCAAAGAGCTCAACTACATAAGTTTGCCGTAGCGGCCAATTACGAAGTCAAGTTCTAATTGCGTTTGTGGTTGCACTAGACCTTTGAGTTTATCATCAAAGTCTGCTGGTAAAGTCTTGAAATTATCAGGACGAACATAAGAATAACCAGAGCTCTCAATGTCGGACTTGTTTCTATATATATAAGATAAAGCCCAAGTGAAATTATCACTCATTGACGCTAAGCCATTAGCATTGAGCATTAAATTGGTTAGATCAAAGCCGTTCCAATACATCGGAGACTTATACAGAGGATGATTATTGTCTTTAACCACCTTAATCTGGTCTAGTTTTAAACTAAAGTTATCGTAACTGAGACGAGTTTTGAAGTTAACCCAGTTAGCAAGAACATTAAAGGCTTCACCTTTCCAGAAGTTCTTTAAGAGATTGCCACTAAAATCTAAATAAAGAGATGGATTGTCTCTTGGCATGATTTTGAGCTTTCTTCTAAAGAGATGACCAGTTTGCCATTGCATTACTTTTACTTTCTGACGATAGAAGTAGTTTTTCTCTAACAGGAAGAGAGCAAAAGTATTTTTACGTGCTTGCTCTGGCAGGTTAGCAAAGTCTACTGGAGTAAAGTTAGCAATATTTCCTGCAATTGAAATATTTTGCGGTACAGGAAGAATTTCAACTCGCTCCTCTTCACGCCATTTACGCTCACGACGGTACACTACTTTTTCGTATTGTCTACGAAGTTTTGTAAGCTCGTCGTAGGCTTGTGAATCAACACCATGCTCATTTACGTAAACTTGGTTATATCTTACTTCTTTTTGCTCATTGATTCTTGTAATGATCTGCAATATAGCTAGAGATGAATTGTAGTAATCACGGAAGTATTTGTGCGTAAACACACGTTCTACTAGACCATAATCTAAATCAGTCACAATTGCCATGAGTAAGATAGTAAGTCTTTCACCTAGTTGGGCATCAATTGAGCCGGCACCAACAATCATTTGAATAAAGTCTTGCACACTTACTTGTGGTGCTGGAGCTGTTTGATTTGCTGTAGCTTCTGCGTCTGCTGAAGCTTGACTACTTGTCGCCTCTTGAACTGTTGCTGAGGTAGAGTTTTGCTCTTGAGCTGTTGCTGAAGCTGCATTTTGCTCTTGAGTTTGAGATTGAGCTTGCTCTTGAGTTTGCTCTT
>NZ_NRHC01000103.1 GCF_003585885.1 Psittacicella hinzii
GGATAAGGAGCATTATTTTTGTCATAAATTTCAAAGTAATTAGCATTTGGAATAAAACTTTCTTTACCATCTTCTTCAATTACTAGTTTACCAATTAAAAATTGTGAATATTTTGGTTTTCCATCGATTTTATACTGGTATCCTCTAAATAAAACGTTTTGAATATTTGAAGATCTAGTAGCTTTAATAACGATTTTTTCTAATGGTAAAGAGTAAGTTTTATTCATAATTTTGGTCAAGAATTATTGCAAAAGTCTAAAGGATAAGTGCAGGGCAGTCTGCCCTGCACTATTATAACATAGTTTAACTTTTTAATCTTGATTTTTTATTGTTTTTTATGCAAAAAGATTTTAACCCCTCTTTATAGATTTTTAAGAATTTCGGGAATCCCTATTTAGAATCGGTTTAGGATATTTAAGCTACCGATTATTTTCTGATATTTTTAATTAAATTAATACACTTTGAAAACGATTAATACCCTCCAGATAATCCTAGAGGGTATTAATGAATTTTACTAATTAGTGTTCATGACCGCAGTTACAACCACCTTCTGCCCAGTTTTTAAGTTTAGTAGTTTTACCAACACCAGGGTTAAATGAGTTAGTTGGGTCAATAGTTTTATAGTGTTTCACTAAAGGCTCTTGTGCATGATATAAATGACCTACGTTGTGTTCTGCAGGATATTGTGCACCTCTTGCTTTTAATGTTTCAAGAATTTCTTCTTCCACTGCTAACGGATCTAATGGTTTCTTGATCATGTAATCTTGGTGGAATACGTGACATAAGAAGTGACCATAATATAATTTACCAGCTAATTTAGCTTCAATTTCTTCTGGTAAATGCTCGAACCATTCAGAATCATTTCTTCTTAATGCTACGTCAATAGCACAGATGTCAACTTCTTTAGGGTGACATTCACGGTATCTAATTGCTGCACCTGCAATTGAGAAACGGTGTAGACCGGCAATCTTAGCTTCTTTTGGTGTACATTTGAAGAAGCCACCATTATCCTTACCTTTATTATTGAAGTAGTCTTCTAACCATTTATTCATATCATCAATCATATTGTCACCAACTACTAGTAATAAGTGGTGTTCATATAATTTATGATACTCTTCCATTTTTTCTGTTAATAGATTTGGAAGTAATGCAGAAAGACCTTGTAATAAACGATCTGAATTAGGGATACCAGGAATCTTACCAATTGTTCTATCGTAGAACGCTTTTAGCGCGTATAGTTTTGGAATATATTTAGTACCAAACTTATCGATTACAAATAGAGTATCTTTACCGTATTTTTTACCGATAGCATATGCTTCTTTATGGATGTATTCACCTGAAATAGGTAATCTACCATCGAACTCAGTTAATGCTGCACGTCTTACATCTGTTAGTACATTAATATCATTTGAACCAATGTAGAACATTTGAGATCTTTTTGGTTTTTCAAATGTATCAAGTCTTACAGCAAATACAGCTAAGTGACCAGCTGAACCTGAAGCTTCTTTTAAACGCTCTGGGTCATTGTTGTAACGAGCTGGAGTATCTTCATCAACTAGTACTACTTTTTCTTTATAATCAGTTGAAGAAGCACGTTTGCTATTATCAACGATATTACCATCAGAATAATCACCATTCTGTAGTTTTTCTAGGATAACTAGCGGATCTTCAGATCCAAAATCAATACCTAAATTGTTGATAAATTCAAACTCACCTTTTTCATTGATGCGAGCATAACAAGCGTACTCTGTAAAAGAAGGACCACGTTGTACAAGTGAACCACCAGAGTTATTACAAACACCACCAATTACAGAAGCACCAATACATGAAGAACCAATTACTGAGTGAGGCTCTCTACCAATTTTTGCAAGTTCATCTTCTAACTTATATAGAGTTGCACCTGATAAGCAAACTACTTGCGTTTGGTTATTAATAATTTTAAAGTTATCGATTCGTAGGGTGTTGATAACGATATTTGGACGATCGTAATCATTACCAAATGGTGTAGAACCACCAGTTAAACCTGTGTTCGCTGCTTGTGAAATAACAATTACATCATTTTCAGCTGCTAGTTTTACAACTTTATAGTACTCTACTAGGTTTTTAGGTCTAACAACTGCTAGTGTTTCACCTTCACCATATCTAATACCTTTACGAAAACGTGCATTTTCAGTTGCATCAGTTATACAATGACTTTTACCAACGATATCTTCGATTTTGTTGATAAAACCTGAGTATTCTTTTTTATCGAAATTCATAGTATTTTTACTTTATTATCGTTCAGATTTTACTTAGAATTAAGCAGCTCTTATATATGACTGCTAACTAAATCTTTCACACAAGTTTTTGGAATAATAGTTCTACTAATTGCTATAAAATATTAGTGTACCTTGTATATTCTACGCCTAATTATGCAAAAAATCCATTCTTTTAATTTAATTTTCACAAAACTTTTTAAGAGCTCTAGAAATTCTCTATTAAAACCGCTACTTTTTAAGTAATTAAAAATTAAACACAATCATTAGTTTCTTTATTGAAGGTATAGTACTCTACACCAATCTTGATCTTTTCTTTACCCACACTTTCCCTATAAGTATTAGTATCTCTTAAACTATATACGCAACCACAATACTCTTGCTTATAGAAGCGTTCACGTTTAGAGATTTGAATCATGCGAGAAGACCCACCACCTTTACGCCAGTTAAAATCCCAGTAATCAACATCATCGTAAGGAGCGGCTGCTCTGATCCCGCAATCAGTAACTTGATCAAAGTCTTTCCATCTACTAATACCTAGGCAACTAGTAAAAAGATCAAAACCATTGTCATGAGCATATCTTGCTGTAACCTCAAAGCGCATGTCAAAACATTCTGTACATCTACGCCCACGCTCTGGATCCCACTCCATACCTTCTGTTCTATCAAACCAATCTTTTCTGTTGTAGTCCCAATCTATAAAAGGAATTCCTAACTTTTCGGCATAACGAACATTTTCATCTTTTCTAATTAAATATTCTTTTAAAGGATGTATATTTGGATTATAAAAGAAAATAGTGAATTCAATTCCTGAAGCCATCAAAGCTTCCATTACCTCACCAGAACATGGTGCACAGCAAGAATGTAACAATAATTTTTTCTTACCCTCTGGTAAAGTTAATTGCTTCCTTCCTGTCATTGTATCCAGTAATGTTTTTACATTAACTGAAGATGAATTATCAGTCATATATGATTTTTAATACCTATTTATAATTATGCTACTCTTCTAACACTCAAATCTGCTAATTCAAGCAGTGCTGATTTTACTTTTTCATTAGAGGTTTCTACGGATAAGATGATTTCTTTAGCTTTATCTGCTTCTTGGTAAGCTCTTTGCATACTGTAGTCAAAACAATTTAATGCTTGCATACGCTCAACTACATAATCTAAGACCTCTACTCCCTTTCTTTGCATGATAATATCTTCAACTAAAGCCTTATCATCTTGATTACCTACTTCTCTTAAACGTATTAATGGCAGAGTTGGTTTTCCCTCGGCTAAATCATCACCTCTAGACTTACCTGACTCTTCTTTTGAGCTTAGATAATCAATTACATCATCTGCTATCTGAAAACCAGTTCCTAAGTAAGAACCAAATTTAGCTAACTGTAACTGTAAGTTCTTATCTTCAGGATATTTTAGCAATGCTATTGCATGACAACACACTTCAAAAAGTCTTGCTGTTTTACTATAAATTACAGAGAAATACTTTTCTTCATTGATCGTTAGGTCACCTAAATTAACTAATTGACGAACTTCCCCTTCAGATATTACATTAACTGCTTCTGTGTAAAGAGTCATTAAATCAGTATCATTAAATTGTGCAATTAATTGAAAAGCTCTTGTATAGACAAAATCACCTACTAAAACAGCAGCTGGATTGTTATACTTTTTATTTGCGGTTGGCAAACCTCTACGCATTGATGAATCATCCACTACATCATCATGTAAAATGGTTGCTGTATGGATTAATTCAGTTATCGATGCTATCTTTATAGCTAGCTTTTTATCAACACTTAGTAATTTTGCAAAAAGCAAAGTTAAAATAACACGAATACGTTTGCCACCTGAATTTATAATGTAAGATGACACATCATTAATTAAATTTATATCACTTCTCGTGTACTCTATTAAATGCTGATTAACTTCATTCAGTTCCGATTCAACTAGAGAGAATATTTCTTTTAGTCCCATACTTTAAATTCTAAATTTTATATTTAAGTTAAAACTTGCTATATAAGATAAGTTTTATTCAATAAACTTGTATTTATTGCTTATTATATATTTTCTTAGCGACAATAAAAACTTTTCTTAACCTCTTCGACTTTAGTCAGAGTATAAATATTATATTTTTTTCTTGCCTTTTCTCTTTTACTGTAGTATAATATAACCGATTTTTAAAAAACACAATTCAACGTCTATAAGGTTTAGACAGTATTAACTGCAAAAGAAGATCCTTAGGTCTTCTATTTTTCTGTTTCTAAATCCTTTTACATTATTTATTTTGAGTGCATAGAGTAAGCTACCTACGAGGTAACTCGCCTATTAGATACTCACAAGATGTTAGACGTTAACAATTTTGGAGCATTCCTTAAATGTACGCTGTAATTAGAACAGGCGGTAAACAATACCGTGTAACTGAAGGTCAAACTCTTTCAGTTGAAAAATTAGACGCAAATGATCAAGTAACTTTTGATGAAGTTTTATTAGTTGCTGACGGTGATAAAGTAACAATTGGTACTCCAGTGGTTGCTGGTGCTAAAGTTACTGCTAAAGTAGTTGAACAATATCGTGGCGAAAAAGTACGTATTGTTAAATTCCGTCGTCGTAAACACTCTTTAAAACAAGCTGGTCATCGTCAATATTTAACTAAAGTAATTATTACTGGTATCTCTGCTTAATATTTAAGCTTATATAATTTTTAACAAAGTTATAAATAGATACACAACTGGAGAATAGAAAAAATGGCAACGAAAAAAGCCGGTGGTTCTACTAAGAACGGACGCGAATCACATAGTAAACGTCTAGGTGTTAAACGTTTTGGTGGTGAGCAAGTGGTAGCAGGTAACATCCTAGTTCGTCAACGTGGTACAGCATTCCACGCTGGTGCTAACGTAGGTATCGGTCGCGACCACACTCTATACGCTTTAGAATCAGGTAAAGTTGTATTCGAAACTCGCGGTAAAAACAACCGTCGTGTAGTAAGCATCCTTCCTGAAGCTTAATTATTTACACTTAAAGAACCGCAACTTTGCGGTTCTTTTCTTTATATTTTAGAAATAATATATGAAATTTATAGATGAAGCAGTAATCACTATTGAAGCTGGAGACGGCGGAAATGGTATCGCAAGCTTTAGAAGAGAAAAATACGTACCAGATGGTGGTCCTGACGGTGGTGATGGCGGTGATGGTGGTGACGTTTACTTAGTTGCTGACAATAATCTAAACACTCTTATTGACTACCGTTACATTCGTGCTTACAGAGCAGAACGTGGACAAAATGGTCAAAGTTCAAACTGTACAGGTAAAAGAGGTAACGATCTAATTTTATCTGTTCCTGTAGGAACAAGAGCTACTGACGTGCATACAGGAGAATTAGTAGGTGAGTTATTAACCCCTGGTAAAAAACTCCTAGTTGCTAAAGGTGGATATCATGGATTGGGAAATGCTCGTTTTAAAACCTCAACAAACCGAGCTCCTAGACAAAGAACTCTTGGTACTCCTGGGGAAAAGCGTGAAATAATGCTAGAGCTAATGCTAATGGCTGATGTTGGTCTATTAGGCTTACCTAATGCTGGTAAATCAACTTTTATTAGCTCTATTTCTAATGCACGTCCGAAAATTGCTGATTATCCATTCACAACATTAGCGCCAAGCTTAGGCGTTTGTCGTATAAGCCAAACACAAAGCTTTGTTATTGCAGATATTCCTGGATTAATTGAAGGAGCTGCTGAGGGGGTTGGTTTAGGTATACGTTTCCTTAAACACTTAGAGAGATGCCGTATCCTTCTACATTTAATCGATATCAATCCTATCGATGGTTCTAATCCTGTTGAAAATGCCAAAACCATTTTTAATGAGCTAACAAAATACTCACAAAAATTAGCTGAAAAAGAAATCTGGTTAGTTTTCAATAAATGCGATACTCTTCCTTATGAAGAAGCTAAAAAATTAGCAGAACAATATCGTGAAGAACTAGGTTGGACTGATAAACATTACTTAATATCAGCTGCAACTAAACAAGGCGTTGATGATCTAACTCGCAACTTGATGAATTACATCGAAGAAAATCCTCGTGAGCTAATTGAAAATAAAGTTAATACAGAATTCAACTGGGATAAAGAACCTGAAGCAAAAGATGCTTATGCTTGGGAAGATGAATTCTATGACGATGAAGATTACTTTGATGATGAAGAATTTCTCGATGATGAGTTACTTGAAGACGAGCTTTTAGATGATGAAGATTTAACTCTTGATGAGTTAGATCAAGATGAAGAAATTTTTGAAGATGAAGAAGACTTTGAAGACTTTGAAGACGATGAAGACTTTGAAGACAATCTTGATTTAGAAAAATAATTTTTTTCATTAGGGATTCCCGAACAAAGTAGAAGCTAATGATTAAATATCCCTAAATTTCTTACCTTTACATTAA
>NZ_NRHC01000104.1 GCF_003585885.1 Psittacicella hinzii
GAACTAGGTAACTTAGGTTTCAATGAAGTTTTACAACAAGCTCGAGAATTAATTGAACCTAAAGCACGTATTTCTTTTCCCTTAACCAAAAAGTACGATGTAGAATCAATATCTGGTAAAAAAGTTTTAATCAAAGATATAGATGCCTATAAAAATCAGATTATTGCTAACATTAAGGAAAATATTACCTTACTAGAAGCTCTTGAAGAACAACTGAAAGATACAATTGATGAAATTGGTAAACTCTACCATGCTGCTATTGACCAAGTTGATGAAATTTTTAAAATCAATGAGAACTTCCTCAAGAATACCAAACTCTCACAGCAATTTTAGAATTTTCTTGGCACGAAAAAGTCCTCAGAACAATTTCTTGTTCCGAGGACTTTTTACTTTCAGAATAAAAATTTGTACCTAAAGCACTTAAGTTAACTAAGTTGCTAAGGATAAGTTCCTAAGTTCCTAAGTTCCTAAATTCGCTAAGAGACAACTCTTAGAATTTGTAATCTAAAGCAAGTTTAACTGCTTTTTGATTCCAATCAGCAGTTTTCTCTAGATTACCACCTAAAGAGATCTTGAAGTTATTAGTTAAGTTAATGCTATAACCTAGGTTTAAACGAGCTAGGAAGTCATTATCAAACACTTGACCAGTTGTTGAACCATCTGCAAGTCTTAACTTGTAATCACTACCAGCAACTTTACCTGTAACGCTTAAACCAGCTTCAACTGCTGAGTTAAAACCAAAGGTTTTGAACTGCGTAAATGCTTTTACACCAGCATGCGCAAATAGTTGTTTATACCAACGACTTTGTGCTGATAAAGACACTAACTGCGAAGCAGCGTTAGTTGCACTTTCGTTAAAGCTATCTTGGTGCGTAAACTCTGCTGTTAAACCACCGTTTACAATTAAGCCTCTTTCTAGGTTACCTAGAGCTAACCAACCCGCTGATAAGTCTAAACCATAGTTTTGACTATCAAAGTTTACTTTTTGGTCGGCGTCCGAGAACACGGTACGCGTTACTTTAAAGTCATTAAAGTTAGCGTATAGAGTAGCACCATAGTATACACGCTCAAGCGCTTTACCAAAGCTTGCACTAAAGCCATAAGATTTAACTTTAGCAAAACCTGCAGTGATATTTGAAGTTGCAGAACCTTCATCCCAGTTACCGCTTAGGGTTTGCACTGCAAAACCTAAGTTATAACCAGTTAAGGTTTGCGTATAAGCACCTACAGTGTAAGCATTAGCATCTAAATGACCTTTTAAGCTCGAGTTGCTATCCCAATCTTGCCAACGATAACTATAGTCAGCGTAAGCATGCCATTGGTTATCTAAGCTCGCAAAACGTCCTAAAGCTACATTACTAAAATCTAACAGATTAGTACGTGCTTGTTGGCTTGTTGCTTGTAATAAGTTGCTATAGATAGTACCTGAAGCACGTAAAAGTAAGTCGTTTAACTCACTTGCGCTTAAGCTTTGTACATTACTTGCTTGGTTGATAATTGAATCATCTGCTGTTAAGGCAACTCCATCTGTACTTGCCGTACTTGTTAAAGCAACATCAGCAGATGAAGCTGTAGCTGTAGTTGCTACAGAATCTGCAGAAGTTAAGCTAACGCCAGTGCTCACTTCACCCGTACCTGTTACTGTAACTTGACTTGCAGTTGTTGTAATTGCATCTGCAGCAGTTAAGAGTTTATCAACTTGACTAGCACCTGCGCTATAAGCTTGGTAATCTGCTTGGCTAACTTCAGCACTTGTTAAGTAAGTTGAAGCCGAGCTTGCGGTTAAATTAACATAAACTGAAGTTGAGTTTTGTAAAACTGTACAGTTTACTGTCGCTGAATCATCGTAATCAGAAACGATTTGATCAAAGTTACCCGTAATATTTTTTGCGGTTAAAACTTTAACTTGAGTTGTTTTACCAGTGTTTACGTAAGCTTTAGTGTTGATTAAAGCTAAAGTACCATCTAAGGTAGCATTACCTGAAACGTTTACAAAGTAAGATAAGTTTGTTGCTAAAGTAGCATTATCTTTATTTACAAAATTTCCAGAAATTTGCGTATTTTGTAATTGTAAATAACCGTTGTTAGTAACATTAGCTAAAGTTGCATTGTACGCTGCTGCACGACCAAAAGAGTTGATGTATAGGTTACTTTTTAAGCTAACAGTTGTTTCATTGGTACCACCAATGCCAGCACTACTTTTATCTTGTAGAACTAAAACACCACCTTTAACTACAGTATCACCTGTATAGGTGTTGTTGCTACCAGTTAATACTAACTGGTCATCAGAGTTTGCACCCTCAACAACTAAACCATAGTTACCTGTAATGTTGTTATTAAAGAAATAACGCTTACCTGTACCAGAGATATTAGCATTAAAGTCACCAAAGACAAAAGCACCCGGACCATTTAAAGCTACAGAGGCGTCAATTACCCCCCAGCCAAACACATCATCAACACCTTGCTCACCAATATCGTAAGCAGTAGTTAAAAGAGTAGTTTTTAATTGTTTTGCTGTCATCCAGTCAAACTGCTCTTTTACCATAGCAGCTACTGCAGAAACAATTGGTGCAGATCCTGAAGTACCTACGAAAGTTCTTGAACCTGAAGCATTGTAATTAGCTACATCCCAAGTATAAGCACCAGCCACACAGTTATATTTAACTACACCACACTGTAAAGCAGCAGTAATTGCCCCTGTGCTATAACCTACAATACCTGCAACGTATAAACTTGATGAAAATTGTGAGTTAGTGGTAGTATTTTCACTTAAAGCGGTAGTGTTTGAAACTTGGTTTTTCGCTTTATTCGCAACTGCTGTATAAGCGTTATTAACGTCTAAGGTGTAACCAGTTACTACGATCATCGCATCAGCGATATCGTTATCTTGCGAGAATTGATATAGTGATGAATTAGTGTCTAATCCACGACCATAATTTACATCAGTCCAAGATGAGGTTACAGAACTATCAGCTTGGTATTTTGCTTGTAAGTAAGCAAGATAATCGTAGTTACCTGATGAGAAAATAAATAATGGAGTGTCGCTCTTAGCAGTAATCGTTTTTAAAGCACTATATGCGCTCGTATAAGAACTCGCTGTAATAATGTCTTTAGTTTCTGTATCAGTAACTAAATAAGGAATATAGTACGAGTTATTAATAATCGACGCAGAGGTGTTATACATTGCTGTATAAATTTCACCTAGTAAATTATTTGCTGAGTAGTTATTTAACTGATTGTAGTAAATAGTTACATTCGGCGTTAAACCGTTGTAAGTAGTATTTCTCTGCGCAGCAATAATTGCCGCTACAGTTGTTCCGTGATCTGAATCAGATCCTAGAATAGTATTATTTGTAGTATCTGTTGAATACTGGTTTGTAGTTACAACTTCATTGAAGTTTGAAGAGTTAAAACCTTCCCAAGATTTATTTAAAGAACCGTCAATTAGACCTACTTTTACATTTGAACCAGTGAAGCTAGTGCTGTTCTCTGCTAAAGTAGCTTGTTTGTCGTAGTAAGAAGCTGAAGAACCAGTTACTGATAAGTAGTATTTACTACCATTAACTGTAACTCCTTCACCAGAAACTACGTTTACTAGACCAAGAGCTAGTAAGTTATTGTAGTTTACGGCATTGCCTGAACTTTTATCTGTAGGCCAACCTGTTAAAGTTGTGTTACCTGTAGAAGTGTGAGAAATGGTAAACGCATTTGTATTTGCGGTCTGTGAACTTGTAAATGAAGCATTTGCTACAGATTGAGCACTGGTATTCGCAAAAGAAACGTCAGTTAAAGTAACGTTATAATCATTTGTTGCAGAACCATTAGTCGGAAGAACTAACTGCGTAGTTGAAACTGCAGTTAAAGCTGTAGATAAAGAAGTTGAAGCTGTGTTTGACGCTTGGCTGCCACCACCGCCACCACCTCCACAAGAAGCTAGCAGAATAGCCGAAATAACTGCAACGATTGAATTGTTTAGGCTATTTAGTTTTAACTTTCTAATACTCATATTAAAAATACCAAATAATTCCGAATTGAATCTTTTTCACTAGGTAACTTTATCGTGATATCAATTATCCACTAAAAAAAATACCTAGAGATCTTATTTATAAAAAAGAGCCAAAACTTGAGAATTTTATCCTTTTATCTTAAGGGGAATACTGTAATAAAATTTGCCAAAATATATCTCTTATTATACCCTTAACTAGCTGTTAATTACTCAAGAATTACACAATTTAAAGCGCATTTTTACCAAAAAATGGCAATTACCTCTTACAACCTCACAGACTTAAAGTAACTTTGCGCAAAAACTTAGATTTTCTCTCCAAGTTTAGAGGAGTTTTTACTTAATTCGCGTTTATTGGATTCGTGCTTACTTAAGACTCTCTATCCTAAGTCTTGTTTACTCAAACTTCATTTACTTGAGTTAATTTTACCTAAGCCTCATTTACTCTTTTTTTCTGATCTCTAAAACAAGAAAAGAGGAAAGCTAGAGCTTTTCCAAGCTCCGGCTTTCCTCTTATAACCTAATATGCAACTTTTAATTTACAAGTTGTTACAGAAAAGTATTGAACTACTAGTCTTCCCTAACAAGTGCTAGTTAACTAGCTGATTCTTTATCATCTTCTTGTTGTTTGTTCTGTTCTTTTAAAGAATTAAGCTTATCCATAGCTGCTACTGTACGAGCAATCTTCTGACTGTCTTCAGCACTTTCAGCAAAAGCTAAAGTATCTAAACTCGAAGTTTGATCTTCATATTTTGCTTCAAGATCTTCAGGAGAATTTTTACGTAAACGTAAAGTTCTTAGTGGATTTAAACCTGCAAACTTCGCACGGTTTGGCATAAAGCAGAAAATTGTTAGCACTGCTAACCATGGTACACTTACACAAGCAATCCCCAAGATCACCGCTAAAAACGTACTTTTAAAGCGAATGTAGATTGCGAGAACTAGAACTAATGCCACTACTTGACTGCCAATTAATCCCCAATCCACCTGTTCCGCATTAACATCTGGAATTGATAAACTCGCAAACGTCAGAATGGTCATAATACACAGACTTAAACTGCGATTTAAGGCAACTAACCATTGCGCTTGTAAAACTTTTTTCGGTACTAGAAGTGGTAAACAACGAGATAAAGCTGTACCCGCAGCTAATACCAACATCATGAGTAAATAATCAAGATTACTAAATTCAGGCATCATAACTATTTACCTCCTGCCATTTTATTACTCGCAAAACTGCGCAGTAAAATACATAAAGCACAAAATAAAATTGATGCCAGAATTAACCAATTGGCAAAGAATACTTTAGCTAGCACAAAAGCAACTACGGCTAACGCCACGCCAAAGTAAGATTTATTCTTCTTGAATTGCTCATATGCCAAAATAATAAAGAGTGCGGCTAAAGCAAAATCTAAATGAGGTACCAAATTTCCAATAAACCCACCGAGTACTACCCCCACTAAAGTCGAAACAAACCAATAGAAAGCTAAAATTAAATTCGTACGCAGTAAGTTTAACTCACGTACTTTTTCACTTTCAAGCGACATTAAAGCAAAGGACTGATCGGTAATTGTAACAGCTTCAAAGAGTTTACGACAAAGGTTTTTGCTCATAGTTGGCGCTAAAGCAATCGTATAGAAAATATGACGTAAACTAATAATAAATGACGTCAAGAACAACGAACTAAAACTAGCCTGCGCAGCCATTAACGGAATTGCTGCAAATTGCACCGATCCCGAAAACACTATTAAACTTGAAAGTAAGGTAAACCAAACCGGCAAACCTACACTAATTGCCAACACCCCATAAGCTCCACCTACTGCCAAAAATGCAATAAAAATTGGCAGAGTATTTTTTGCTAAAGTACTCCAACTAATTAGCAAGTCAGCATCATTTACCATTTGCTGGGCAGTTTCTTTTTGCTGACTAAGTAATTGATTTTCTTTACTTGAATCTTCAGACATAAGTAACCTAATAATCTAACTAGCAAAGCCGTGCTTTGCTCACAAACATAATTAACCAAATAAACAGTATAAACACACAGCAATAACCAGTGCTCAAAATAACCTGCGCTCAAATAACTAACTCTCACTTAGCCAGCTAGTAGAATAGCAGGCTAGCAAGTTAGCAAGTTAGAAAGTTAGAAAGTTAGCAAGTTAGAAAGTTAGCAAGTTAGCAAGTTAGCAAGTTAGCAAACTGACTGCAGGATAAGTCAACTGAGTTATTGCGTTATCTTTGATTTTAGCAAAAAAGGCAAAGAAAGCAAGGGGTTACCTTAGGAAATATCACAGCAATAGTTAATCTCATCGCCTCTCCCCAAATTACAGACAAAAGAAAAAGACCTTTAGCAAAGCTAAAAGTCTTAATGAATATATTTTATTGAATCTTATTAATTATAAAAAGTAGGAACGAAAGCTCCAAAACAAATTAGCGACGTAAACCTAATGTCGTTACGATGTTAACGTATTTTTGAACATCAGTACGTTTTAAGTAGTCTAATAATTTACGACGTTTAGAAACCATACGTAATAAGCCACGACGACCGTGGTGATCTTTAGTATGAACACGGAAGTGGTCTTGTAAGTGGTTGATTTGCGCAGTTAATAACGCGATTTGCACTTCAGAAGAACCAGTATCCTTTTCTGTACGACCAAATTTAGCTAAAATTTCAGCTTTTTGTTCTGAACTTAGAGACATATTTAATTTCCTATATAAAAAAATTATTACTAAACTCACCTGATACCGATCTCTAACTCAGTATAGGCGCAATTACTAAAGAGTACTTTTTTTATTTCGATCTACTTTAATAATTAATCCTGATCACATTTTGAAACTATAGAACATTCTATTTCTTAGAGTAAGATAGAACAAATTTCAAAATGCGACTGCTATTATAACAAATATAAAGTTACTTAGTTAGACTTTTTTTGTTTTCTTGAAGAAAAATCAAACGATAAAAGTTTTTCCCTGCAAGCTCTTCCTGAACTAGAGAACAAAGCACAAGTTTTAAATAATGTACTAATAATGTACGCATAATGTACTAATAATGTACTAATAATGTACGCTTAAACTTTAATCCTCTTCAAGCAAGGAGACATAAAAATAGCAACCTAAAATAGTGAGAGAAGCAACTAGAAAAACAGCTGTAAAAATAGCAAGAGAAATCATTAGCCAAAGTATAAGAGAAAAAATTATATTCTCTTCTGAAAATATAGTAGTTCTTTGCTATAATATTGTCCGTCAAATTGTACAAGCGTACAAATTCACTATAAAAAATTTTGACAAACTTAATAACACTACAAAGTCGTCAGCTGACGACTTTTTGTTTTATCTAGCAACTGCTAGCAAGTAAATTCGTAAGCAGAGACCAAATAATTGCTAACTATCCTCTAAGAGAACTAACTAAATTCTGAGAGTTAACTAAATTCTAAGATTGGAAGAACAAAATTCTAAGAGCTAGCTAGCTTCTAAGAGACACAGAACAAAATAATCAGAGAATAATATCTGATAAGCTTACAAAATTTACTTGCAAAACCTCATATTTTGCAGGTTCAATGGTTGCAAAGCAATAGTTTTGAAGCCCATAACAGCTAGTTTTCTATCTACAAGTAGTTTATTTCTAAAAGAAATTACCTTAATAAACATACATATAACTAATAACCCTATAAAAATATGTCAAATATTTCTTATAGAACTCCTTGCTTACGTTATAATACAGATATAAATGAGCGATTACTCAATTAATAAAATTAATCCTCATGGTTGAAATAACTATAACTAAGCTTAATATCCTACGGTATTACCTACCTATTACATGACAAGTGAGCATTCAAAAAGATTTTTGTACAAAAATCTTTTTGTTTCCTCACTTTACTAGAGTGAGAATTTTTGCACTCTCTTACTCTTCAACTAACATCAACCTATTTGGACTATATTATGGCTAGACCCCTCTGTGCAGAGAAAAGAGAAGCAATCATTTTATCTGCAATTAATTTGTTTTATCAAGACGGCTTTAATGCGCCGACGAGTAAAATAGCTCGTGAAGCAAAAGTTTCAGAAGGGACAATCTTTACTTATTTCAAAAGTAAAGATGACCTTATGAGTAATGTATACCTTTATTTAAAAAGCAACTTACTAGAAGTATTACTTAAATACTTTGATGAGCATAACAGCAAAGCTTGCTCGTTAGAAGCAATTAAAAGCTCTTTTAAAGAGTATATTAATTACGGAATTGCTCACCCAGAAAGATCTATCTTATTAAACCGTTACATTCTTAGCAAACAATTTCCAAAAGAGTTTTTAGATACGTTCCGTAATGAATGTGGCGCAATTACTAAGTTAGTCGAACTTATTATTCCATATGGACCAATGAAAGATGCTCCATTGGACATGGCTTTAAGTCTATTTGCAAATATGGGGAATAACGTTATTCATTACTGCGTGATCAATGATGTTACAGATCCTAAGCTAATTGACCAATATGCCGAAATTCAATTCAATGCTTATTGGTTATCTCTTTGTGGTAAGACTAAAGAAGAAACTGAAGAATTACTCAAGAAGTTAGCTCAAGAGCAACAAAACGTTGCGCAAGAACAACAAAACTCTACTCCACAACAAGCAAGCAACTAGCTATAAAGCATTAGAATAAACTACTGCTAACAGCAACTGTTGCAACAACCACAACTGCTACATGCTCCTGAAAGCAAATGCAAATAACTGCTTGTTTTAAAAATAAACCAAATAAACCACTAGAGGGTGAGACGATAAAGTCTCACCCTCTAGTGGTTTTACGTATGCTGAGCACTCTAAGCTCTTAGCTATGTTGCATAACTTAGCTATGTTGCGCAATAAAATCAGCAGTAATCTCTTCTATTTCTAGCTCTAACTCCATCCAAGCTTCTTCAAGCTCATCAAGTTTAGCTTTGTACTGATTATTCTCTAAAGCAAGAGCACTTACCTTAGCGCCGTCTACGGTAATCTCAGGATCAAGGAACTGCTGTTCAATACGAGCTAACTCCTCTTTTACTTCATCCATTTGTTTTAACAGACGATTTTGCTCTTGGGTTTTGCTAAGAGTTAAACGTTTTAACTCACGCGCTAGACGTGTATCCGCTAGAACGTCTTTTTCCTCTTTAGGTTGGCTAGTTGTTGGGTTCTCTGCTTGACTAGCTGCAACTTTTTGGGCATGAGCTTCAAGGCGCTGTTTCTCTTTTTCAGCTTTGTAATTTAATACCCATTTGTAGTAGTCATCAAGATCACCATTGAACTCTTCTACCTTACCATCATTAACGAGGTAGAACTCTTCAACTACGGCAGCTAGTAAGAAACGGTCGTGCGAAACGACAATTAACGATCCGGTAAACTCTTGTAAAGCTGTCGCTAGAGCTTGACGCATATCCAGATCTAAATGGTTAGTTGGCTCATCGAGTAACAGTAAGTTCGGACGCTGATAGACAATTAACGCTAACGCCAAGCGTGATTTCTCACCCCCTGAAAAGTTTTCAATTTTCTCAAAAACTTTATCACCACTAAAGTTAAATCCACCTAAAAAAGTTCTTGCCTCTTGTGGCAGAATTTGCGGATCCAAACGTGTTAAAAGTTCAATTGGCGTTGCATTTAAATCTAGTTTATCAACTACATACTGATTAAAGTAGCCAAGTTGCACTAGTTCATTAATCTGAATAGTGCCCACTCCATCAAGAGGTTGTAACTCTGACGCCAAAGCTTTTATTAAGGTAGACTTACCCGCACCATTTAACCCCAGTAAACCAATACGCATCCCTGGCATAATATTAAAGTTAACATTCTTTAAGACTGGTTGTCCAGAGATATAACCTATATTAGCTTTACGTAAATTAGCAATTACTGCTGGTAAACGTTTACTTTCCAAGAAGTGAAAGTCAAATGGGTTTTTAGTAACAACCGGGTCAATACGTTCAAGCTTTTCTAAATACTTGATACGCGATTGTGCTTGACTTGCTTTTCTTGCTTTGTAACGAAAACGCTCAATAAAACCTTTTACTTTTTCAATATGCTTTTGTTGATTAATGTACTGCTTTTCTTGAATTTCTAGGTTTTTAGCACGCTGACGAACAAAGTCAGAATAGTTACCAGTGTAAGAACTTATTGTTTGGTTCTCAATATAGAGTACATGATCAGCAAGGTTATCCATAAACTCTTGGTCATGGGAAATAAAAACAATAGTTCCTTGGTAACGTTTACTAAGAAAATCTTCTAACCAATAAACTGCATCTATATCCAAGTGGTTCGTCGGCTCATCAAGAAGCAGTAACTCACTATGCACTAGTAAAGCACGAGCTAGGTTAAGACGAATACGCCATCCCCCCGACAGTTGGTTCACTGGTTTCCCTTGTTGCTCTTGGTTAAACCCCAACCCCTCTAAGATAATGGCCGCACGTGTTTTTATTGTCCAAGCGTCGATTTCATCGAGCTTGGCATTAGCCAAAGCAATAACTTCACTGTCGTTAGATGCCATAGCTTGCGCTAGTTGCGCTTGCCAGTGAGCATACTCATAGTCCCCATTAATCACATATTCAAGTGCAACTTGCTCTGTGTTCGGAACCTCTTGCTCTACCCAAGCTATACGCACAGGATCTATTTCTAAACTTTGCCCAAACTGTAATTTACGCTCTTGAGCATTGAGTTTAAATGTATTCATTAAAGTCGTTTTGCCTGTACCATTAGCACCACACAAAGCTACTTTATTACCTGCATTTACTCTAAAGTTTAACGAGTGGAGAAGCTCTCTACTTCCCACCCAAATATTCATATTAGTCGCGGTTATCATCGATTTCTTTTAATTTAATCGCTTCTTGTAAAATAAGCGAAGATTGATATAAGAAAAGATCAGCTTTATCACCGAAGAACTCTGCGGTTTTACCAAAGTTTTCTATAAAGTCAGCTTTGTTATCTTCTTGCAGTTGGGCAATTGCTTGACTAGCAGTTGCAAGGTATTTTTTCATAGCTTCTTTGCTTTCAGGGTTATCATAGATAATATCTGCATATAACTCTGGATTTTGCGCAAAGAGACGACCGATCATAATTAGCTCTAAACCATAAATCGGTGAAGATAAATCAGTTAACTCTTGTAAAGTAAAACCTTGCTCTGCGGTAAAACGTCCTTGTAAATAAGTATTAAAGTGACGTACAGCCTGCATGTGCGTCATAATCTTGTCATGCTTTGCAGCCGTAGTTTCAACAATTCTAGCCCCTAGGATTTTCCATAACTGAATGTATGGTGCAAAGTAAGCAGCGTCTCTTCCAGGACAAGTAATAATTAACTGTTTATTTAAACTTGGGGTAGCAATCCCGAACATTGGGTGCAGTCCCATTACCGGACCTTCGTGGTGAGCTAGCATAGCTTCAACAGCAGGTGTTTTAATTGAAGTTATATCACAAATCCCTGCAGTTGGTTTAATCCACTGACAATAATGAGCAATCAGTTCTGGCGTTTGATGAATTGGTACCGCAAAGATTACTAAATCAGCATGAGGTAATAATTCTGGCGCTAAGTGAGCATTATCTTGGTCAATAGCAAAAGCTAAACGTGTACTGTGGGTACCAGCAAAGATTTCTAAGAAAATAGAACCTAAACCACCTTTACCACCAATTACACATACAATTTTGTCTTTAAGCGCATCAAACTCGCTTAATAAACGAAGTTGTGCACTTTCGATAAGTTTTTCTCTTTCGTCTTCAATACGTCTAATCTTATCTTCAATAAATTCTAATTGCGCTTTTTCTTCTGCGGTTAAAATTTCTTCCATACTAACACTTTCCTAAGTAAGATTTTTTGCTTACTATTTTAACAAATATAGCCTATTTCCTCAGCAGATAATCGTACTCACAAGTATAAGTAAGCACAAGAACACCACAATAACCAAAACTCCGGTAACAATAACCAAAACACTGGTAACTATAACCAAAACACTGGTAACTATAACCAAAACACCCGTAGCAATGACAAAATCACATACAACACTGCAAACACAGCCAGCACAAAACCACCGAAAAAAAGCACCCGTAGGCAAATTTAGGCAAAATTTAGGCAAAATAAAAAGAGCCACAGTTGCCTGTCGCTCTATAGAATTTGAGAACTTTAAATTTGAACTAGAAGGAGAGTTCTAGACCGAAACTTAAAATATATGAATGCAAAAATTAAGAATACTTATATTATAAAAGATAAAAGTAAAAAAGTCAGTAAAAAAAGTAAAAAATTTTGATTTAATTACTTAAGTTATTGATAATAAGGGTATTTATTTGCAATTTCTGCGTTTTTTACTTGTAAAAAGAAGCATTCAGCTTACTTTTGTAATTTTTAGTAAGAAAGTAAAAGTCTCTTTTGTTAGAAAAGGCAAATACTTTTTTTCGATAAGCTTACTTTTGTAACTATTAGCGAGTAAGTAAAAGTCTCTTTTGTAAGAATCTGCAGGTTGCAAATGCTATTGGCAACTACTATTGGCAACTGCTATTTACGATCTGCGATCTGCGATCTGCAACTATCTTAAGCAATGCATCTATCGCAATGCCTCTATCCTCAGCAAATAAATCTTTTTACAAGAAATAGATTACTCGTCTTTACTTTGTAAGATATCCGCTAGTCTTGGTTCTCTTACCTTGCTTACCTTGTGATTTAAAGTTGGTAAACTATTTGGTTCTGGAGTAATAAATCCAAACCCAGGTAGTTTAAAGGTATAAAGATCCACCCAGTTAATATAAATATCACTTAAATATTTAATCGCTTGGTTTGAACGAATAACATCATCTTCTTGGTTACGATTAAAGATATAAGTTTTACTTTCAACTGGATCTGTTGGATTTTGACGACGATACAAGAAGTGAATCCCAGTAAGTTCTCGCTCTTTGATGTACTCTTGGATTTTACTTTCAAGATCTTCAATTTGCGCTTGCACTTTACGCTCATAGCGGTGCTTACCGCGAATGTTAGCATACTTAGCTAAGCGTTCTGCGTCCTTAGCTTTAGCTGTAGCCTCTTGTTCTGCTTGGATCACTTTAAGCTCGTCAGTAGCTTCAGTTAAGTCTAAGCTACTATTTCCTTGCTTCTTACTTGCTACTTCCGTTTGCTCTGCAAGCGTACCTAAAGCTTGTAGCTTATCAGGATCTTGCTGTGAGATTAAGTTCTCTAAGCGTTTGATACAGTTGTTGAGGTTACGCATACGATTCTCTGAAGGACGAGTTAAGATCATTGGATCGTATGGTGGTTTTAAGCTCTCTTGTAAACGAGAGATTAAAGTTCTTACTACCGTAACAATTGCGAACTCTAGATCTTCAAGTTTAGCAATACCTATCTTGTAACTAATATTTGGTGATAGTTTAAAACTTAAACCTGTTGGTAAGTAGTTAATCTCTTGATGCCACAGATTAGCATAGTTAGTTACCCCTAGATACAGAGGCGCTAAATGCTCAACATGACGGAACTTACTATGTAAGGCACAAGCTACATAGAATTCATTATTTTGCGCTTTAACTATATCGCGAATTAAATTCCAGCTTGTTACCTTTGGAAAGTAAACACCTAACTCTTGATCAAACTCCAAACCATGCGCTTGCGCGTAAGCTAAATTCGCTTGGGCTGTTTCGGCATCCACTGCGGTGTATAGACTACGATCTTGTAAGCTAAAAATTCTCACCGTATAGTGGTTAAAGGCATTAGCGGTTAATAAACGCTCATCTAACCCAATACTGTGGTTAAACCAAGCAACAATATCCTGATTGATTTCAATGTTTGAAGCAAAATCAGGATTTTCACTAGCAATAGTTGCTAATAAGCTTTGCGCTTTTTCATGCTCAGCAATTTGCTCATCAAACTGCTCAAGGTTTTTAAAGACCTGATGAACAACTTCACCTTGTTTGGTACCAGGTAAGCTTCCTGGATTACCCCAAGTAATAGTTACTGGGCTATTGTTGGCAAAAGAATACTTTATATCCTCTAGATTACCAGAACTAAAGTTATCCAGAATTGGCGTACAAAAGTTAAAGCCATAGTTACGACACATGTGACGTAATAATTTCCCAATTCTTTCTAACTCTGGATTTGGTGTAGTTGCGTCTATGCCATAGTAGTTAAGTAACCAATCTAGATCTAGATTGATGTTTAATACAACATCAGCTTTTACCACTTCAGGTAGATAGTTGAAGTTCGTAAAGATATTACGACGACACTCGGTTCCTGAAATTGGCACATAATCACGTGCAGGATCAACTAGTACAGCTTCTAAATCCAGATAGTACTTGTAATTCTCTGCATCCTGAGGTTCTGAAGTATAAACGTATTTAGGTTTGTGCTCTAGCTGATCTAGATGAAATTGCACAACACGCGCCCATTCAAACCAACCATTTGGGTAAGATGGAATGTTATCTTCACGTAAGTTATATACTTCAACGTTGCTGTAAGCTTCAGTAGCACGACGTACCCATGAAGTACGTACTTCACGCGTTGGTTGTACTGGTAAAGAAGAATCCCAGAATAATCTTTCATCACGTTTTTCATCAGAACAAACAAAAATATACAAGTAGTCACACTCAATACGAGCGCGATCAATCATATACAAGTGTCCCTGATGCAAAGGGTAGAACTTCCCAAAGATTACCCCAATCTTAGCATTCTCAGGTAATCCTTTTTTGCTTTTAGGGGTAAGCATATTCGTGATAAAAACTTGGTTTTCCATGTCCAAGGGCTCATAAGAGCGACTGTGGTCATGCACCTGCTGGTAAGCTGCTTCTGCCGACTCTTCGAAAGCTAATTTAAGCTCTTCGAGTTCTTCATGGCTTAAGTGCTCGGCGTATACAGGATTTATTATTTTCTTTTTTGCTCTCGACATAATAATTTGGAGATTTAGCGCTCATAATCTCTAGGATAAGCTAGAGATTATGAGCAAATTATAGGTATTGATCCCAAGAATAGAGAATTGAACTCTTTCTTTGATTTTTACTAAAATTATTTTCTAAATAATACTCTCGAGGAGCAAATATATAGACGTTCTTTTTAGCACGAGTAATTGCGGTGTACAACATACTACGGGAGATAGCAAAATCACTTAGCTTCAGAGGCAGAACTATGTAAGTATTGTCAAACTCATCACCTTGAGATTTGTGAATGGTTGTAAAAAACGCTAACTCGTACTTGTTAATAAAAGATAAAGGCTCACGTTTATAGTTGTTGCTTGTATCTTTTTGGTTAAAGTAAACGTAAGTCTGTCCAGCTTCTTTAACTACTAAACCTAAGTCACCATTAGATAGTTTTAAATCTGCCTGGTTAGTAGTTACTACAATAGGGTAAAAGGTATCAGCCTCAAAGTAGTTTTCTTTAAACATCAGCTTATTAAGGACGTTTACCCCTAGGTTGTTTTCACGACCTGGACAGAGAAAACGAACGTTTTCAATAATGGCAAAGGCTTTTGCGAGGATATCCTGACGGAGATTTTGGCGAAGTTCTTGACTTATATCCTGACGAAGATCTTGACCTAGAGCCTCTCTATTAATAGCGTCTTGTCCATTAATAAGGTCTTGTCCATTAAGAGCCTCTTGTCCTGAAGTTACACCTTTATCTCTAATATCTCTTGCTTGATTATAAAGCTTGTCATACTCTCCTGCCAAGTCCAGCAAAGGCGCAAATGCCTTAGAAGCACGATGTAAAATTAAACTCTGACTAAAGTCATTATAATTCCCTGCAAGACGAAACTCACCATCTTTAAATACTTGGAAAGCTTTACGGAGTTGATCTGAGATAATTTTACTTTCTTGACTTAAGTTAGCACAATCTTCTGCTTGCAGTCCTTGCTCACTTAGTTGACTAAACAACTCACGTACTTTTACCACAACTTCATCACTATTTTCCTTTGCCAGTAACTTTCTAAAAAAAGAAGCTTTTCCAGCAAGGGATAGTTTTTTGAGTTCTTTATGATCTTTAGCTAGAGCAACAAGAGCTTCAAGCCAAGAGACAAAAATATCTTGGTAAGAGTAGAAATAACCACCGGTTTTTTCTAGGTCACTTAGTTCTTGTTGTAAAAACTGACTATGAGGTAAGTACCCCTCTTGTCCAGCTTCCGCGCGATTAATGTACTCGGCATAACTAGCAATAATACTATCTTCTTTATAACGGTGTGACTTAGTTAGTTCGTGCACTAAGTCTGCAAAATTAGAGAGATTATCTTTGCTTACCAAGCTAGCTTCTTGGTCTTTAGACCAATAAGTAGCAATTGGACGTTGGTATACTTGAGCAAAAACTTCAGCATTATTTACCTGCGGAGAATAAGCTCGGAGCTTATCCTTGCTTGGAGCATAAACACTTTGCTCTAGTTGGTAAGAAACACTTTCGAGGACATTTCCCTCACCAATTGATGGTAACTGGTTTTTATCCCCCAGTAAAATTAACTGGGTTGGTAAATCAAGTGAGTAAAGTAAGGTTACAAAGTTTTGTAAGTTTATCATCCCTACTTCATCGACAATAATTAGATCAGCTTGTAACTTATGCACGCCTAAGTATTTACCTTCAACATGAATTGGGTTAATTCCTAGAGCAGCATGCAAGGTAGAATCAGTTGCCCCTAAGAGCGAATCTAGAATTAACTTGAACTTTTTCTGAACAAGATCAAGCTCTAACTTAAGTAAGTTACTTAAATTAGTCAGTAATTGACTAATTAAACGGGTTTCAAAACTATCCTTACCTGCAACATAATCTAGCCAATGCTTTCTTAAGCCTTGTGCACGATTACGAATACTATCCCCTAAGTGCGAAGCAGCTTTACCGGTTGGTGCTAATAAATACAGAGTTAAAGCTTGATTAGTCTTACGACTAAAGAGCTTTAACGCTAAACTTAAAAAGATCATACGGTAAGCTGTAGTTGTTTTCCCCGTCCCTGGACCACCAATTAAAAAGCTCAATGCTTGCTCTAAAGCCACTACCGAACTTAAGTCTTGGTTGTTTGGTACTTCCCCCGCTTCTAAAGCACGTTCAAAATCCCCCTCTTGTCTCCCAAAACGATTTAAAAAATTTAGTAAGTGAACTAAGAGTTGATCTTTAAGATTATTGCCTTGGTCATCAGGGAAGTTATAAACTAGTTTAGTTTGACCTTTACGGGTTAGATATTTAACTACCGCTGTTTCTTGGACATAAGGTAAAGAAAGACTGATAAACCCTTGCGGTTGCTGAATAACAAAGAAGCGTAAATGTTTTGGAGCTTCAGCCTCTAAGCTAAGATCGCTAAGATCATTACCAGACTCTTGTTCTCTTTTACTTGCAGATAGTTTTTCTTCTGCGTTTGTTGAAAGCTTTTGCTCTTTGCCAGTAGCTAGGTTTTCTTCTGCACTTGCTGAAATCTTTTCTTCAGCACTTGCAGAGATATTTTCTTCAGCACTTGCTTGTAGTTTTTCTTCTGCACTTGCTTGTTGTTTTTCTTCTGCAAGTTTGTACTTACTCTTAACTAAAGTTAAACGTTCTGCAGCATTAACTACTTGGCAAAAATATGGCTGACAAGTAAAGAACTTTTGCCAAGCTGAGATATCTTGCCATAGACCTGTTGGTGTTTCTTCTTGCTTAGCTACTTGCTTAGCTACAAGATCAGAGGTTTGTTCTTGCTCGCTAATTTCCTGAACACTCAAGTCAACCGGATCACCAACTAAATCATCAACTCCGCCTCCAAGTCTTTCTTGCCCAATTAAAACTCGCGCTAAAGCCAAATGTAAACGAAGATTACGATAGTAAAACTCCACAAAAGTATCTTGTTGGCTTTTAATAAAGTTTTGCTCTAACAAGCCCTCGGTTAGGTCAAGGAAAAACTCTTGTGGATTTACTTGCCATAGATGACTTCTAAGAGGTGCTAGTAAAAACTCCTGATCAATTTTGCCATTACTCACTTCGTATGGGTAGTTAATTAGCAACTGTTGCCATACATGCTCTGTTAATTTTGTCGCAAAAAGTTCAAGTAGAGGTTGTTTTTTGTACTCTTTAGCTAAGCTCTTTTTAGCAATAGCTGCTAAAAGCTTTTTGTACAAAGTCTCTTCTACTTTGTTGGTGCTTTTGAGTGAAGCAAAAAGGTTAGCTAAGTAATTACTTACATTGCTTTGTAATTGAGCTACTTGGAACTCAAGCACTATTTTCGATCCAAGTTCTGATCTTTCTTCATCTCTTGGTAGCTGACCTATTGCCTCGCCACCTAACAGTTGACTTCTTGGATACTGATAAGGAAACTCTGGATCGCCAAAGAAAGTAATCTCTTCACTCGCTTGTTGAAAATCTTTGACCTCTTTTACTTGCTCTACATAGCTTCCCACGAGCAATGCCAAGTCATGATGTTTTCCCCAAAGAGTTACACGAGCAAAAAACTCGTCCATGCTAATTGCCGTATTATCATGGATATGCTCATACTTTAATAAAGCAAACAAAAAGTTTGCTAATAAAGTGTCATAGTCATTTTGTCCTGGATAAATAGTATAGCCATGAGTTAGAGTTTCTTGAGGATGAGGTCCACTAAGATCAATGATCGTTAGCAGAGCATTGTAATAACTTGGTTCAAGCTTACGCGCTAAATAAGCACGACGTGCTTCACGATAAAGCACTTGGTTTAATGGTTTCTTTTCAGCTTGGAGAGTAGTGTAAATTTGATCCATGTAGAGTAAATACTTAAAAGGTTTAACTTTTTTCTCTTATTATAATCAATTTATCCGTTATCCTCGCTAAAAATCAGATTTTTCTTAGAATTAATTACTTGGTTCTCATATTTTTATTTAATCTACTTCTCTGTGAGCAAATTGCTGACCAACTCTGGTTAAGGTACAATAATTTCCCTTTTCTCCTCAAGTTAAGTAATAACTTGTCCTAAACTTAGCAAACATTTGTTAGTTTCCTTTCAATTTTGGGCAAAAATATCTAAGTAGAAGATTGCAATTTGTAATAAAATGATTAGAGTGCGAGAAAAAGAAAAGTTATAAATTTTCTTTATAACCCTACTTTTTCTAGAACTATTATTTACATCTATTGGAGCATTTTTGTGTCTAATTTAAATACTTTCGTTGTAGTAGGTACTCAATTTGGTGATGAAGGTAAAGGTAAAATTATTGATGTTTTATCTCCCACCGCTGATTATATCGTTCGTTTCCAAGGAGGAAATAACGCAGGACACACTGTAATTGTTGGCGAAGAAAAGTTTATTCTTCACTTACTACCATCAGGTATTATTAACAGTAAAGGTAAATGTGTTATTGGCGCTGGTCTTGTTGTAGATTTAAAAGTTCTGTTACAAGAAATTGACGCTTTAGAAAAACGCGGTAAAAAACTAGATAATTTATATCTAGATGAGCGTGCACATATTATTTTCCCTTACCACATTGCCGTAGACAAAGCTAAAGAAGAGTCTTTAGGTTCAAACAAAATCGGTACTACCCAACGTGGTATCGGTCCTTGTTACAATGACAAGATTTCTCGTAACGGTATTCGTATCGGTGATTTACTGGATCCAGAGCGTTTTGCTGACAAGCTAGCATGGAACATTAAAGAGAAAAACGATATGCTTGAACGTTACGGTTGGCCTGAGCGTTTTGAATTTGATACTCTTTACAATGAGTACATGGAGTTAGCTAAACTTATCACTCCTCGTATTATCGACGGGGTAGCTGAAGTTAACCAAGCTGTGGCTCAAGGTAAAAAAGTACTATTCGAAGGGGCTCAAGCAATTATGCTTGATATAGATTTTGGTACTTATCCATATGTAACTTCATCATCTCCAACTTCAGGTGGGGTATGTGTTGGTACAGGGGTTGCGCCTAACAAACTTAACCGTATCGTTGGGGTAATGAAAGCTTACACTACTCGTGTCGGTGAAGGTCCATTCCCTACTGAACTAAACAACGAATTAGGTGAACACATTCGTAAAGTTGGTGGTGAGTTTGGTGCAACAACAGGTCGTCCACGTCGTACTGGTTGGTTAGACTTAGTTATGGGTAAATACGCTACTTTAATCGATGGTTTAACTGATATCGTTCTAACTAAAATTGACGTTTTAACCGGTTTAGAAACTATTAAAGTTGCTGTAGGTTACAAAATTGACGGGCATGTTTACTCAACTTACCCAGGTAACTTACGTAAATCTAAACCAGTTGAAGTTATTTATGAAGAACTTCCAGGTTGGACTGAAGACATTAGTAAAATCAAAGATTACAATGACTTACCTCTAAACTGCCGTAAATACATTGAATTTGTTGAAAATAATCTAGGCGTACGTATCTCTATGATTTCTGTAGGTCCAGAAAGAACACAAAACATTTACCGTGCAGAGTTCTAAGTAAGAACACAAAATGCCCTAAAACTGTACGTTTTGGGGCATTTTTAGGTTATGAATATCTAGCTAATGGAAAATAAACTTACCTCTTACCTTGTTAATTAAAAAAAGATGACAGATCCAAACAATATCTATGATTATCCATTATGTTCACGCTACGCAAGTGAACAGATGAAGCATATCTTCTCTCCTAACTTCAAGTTCTCAACTTGGCGTAAACTGTGGTACTACCTAGCTCAATCAGAGCAAGAGCTTGGTCTAGACTTTATCACTGATGAACAACTAACCCAGTTAAAAGACAATATTCACAATATTGACTTTGCCAAGGCTCACCAATACGAAGTTGAATTAAAGCACGATGTAATGGCACATGTGCATGCTTATGGTGATGTTGCTCCTTTAGCGCGTAAAATTATTCACTTAGGGGTAACTTCAGCTTATGTTGGTGACAACACTGACCTAATCCAAATTAAAGAAGGTCTAACCTTATTAAAGCAACGTTTAGTTACTTTTATTGCAACTTTAAGTAAGTTTGCCGAGCAATACAAAGACTTACCTACTTTAGGTTACACTCACTTCCAAGCTGCACAATTAACTACCGTAGGTAAACGTGCTACTCTGTGGTTAAAATCTTTTATGTTTGATCTCCAAGAGATCGAGCACCGACTTGCAACTCTTGAATTCCGAGGCGTAAAAGGGACAACTGGAACGGCAGCTTCATTTAAAGAGCTTTTTGGTAATGACTACAGTAAAGTAGTGGAGCTTGATAAACTTGTTACAGAAAAAGCAGGCTTTACGCATCGTCAAGAAGTTTCTGGACAAACTTACGATCGTAAACAAGACTCAATGGTATTACAAACTCTTGCAGGTCTAGCAAGCTCGGCGCACAAGTTTACCAATGACTTCCGTCTGCTACAACATTTAAAAGAGCTTGAAGAACCATTTGGTAAAAAACAAATTGGCTCTTCTGCGATGGCTTACAAACGTAACCCTATGCGTTGCGAACGCATCTCTGCCTTAGCAAAATTTGTTCTTAGCTTAGAGATGAATGGTCACTTAGTACACTCAACTCAATGGTTTGAGCGTACTCTAGACGATTCAGCAAATAAACGTTTATCTTATCCTCAAGCTTTCCTAGCTTTAGATGCTATTTTAATGATCCTACAAAACATTGCCGAAGGGATTGTCGTTTATCCAAAAATGATCGAACGCAATGTAATGCGTGAGTTACCATTTATGGCAACTGAAGACATTATTATGGATTGCGTTAAAAAAGGCATGGATCGCCAAGAAGTACACGAAGTTATCCGTGAGCTCTCTATGGAACAAGCGCGTCTGGTAAAACAAGAAGGACAAGACAACCGCTTAATCGAGGCAATTATTGCTGATGGACGTCTACCAATTAACCAAGACGAAATCAAAGATCTGCTCAATCCAAGTAACTATATAGGTTTTGCCCCTCAACAAGTTGAGGAATACTTAACCCAAGTTATTTACCCTATGCTTGAACGTAATCGTGAGTTTGTCTTGAGCGAAAGCGTGGAGTTTACCGTTTAGGAATTCCCAAGCATACACAAGCATATAAACAACTAAAGGTCAGACAGTAAATGTCTGACCTTTAGTTGTTTTAGAAGTATTGAAAATATCTTGTAGTACTTGCTTCCTGTAGTCCTTGCATTCTTACTGTACTTATCCAGTTTAATAGAACTACCTAAGACTAGATTTAAACTACCTTAAAAATACATTCTAATGTATTATCTTGGAAATGCTACCAGTTTACTTTCAATAATATCTTTAACTTCGTTAACAGCAGCTGAAGATAACGAACCCGTTGATGAATTCCCAAGGTTGTTAATGCTTGCATTATAAAGCTTCCAATCATTTACCTTAGCAACACGCACATTATTAAAGTCAACTGCTAGTTTATTTGAGCTTGAATAGCCAGCTAAATCTACACTACCTCCACCTAGAGAGTAGAAGTTACTTACATTAATCCCTGTAAATGTAGGTATGTTGTCGCCAGTATTGTTGTAAGTTTGGTTAAAGTTAGCAGCTATATGAATTGGTGTGCTAGTTTGGTAAGCGTATACGTTGTTAAAGCTTACTTGACTAATCTTGCCACCATTTTGTGCATTTGCTAACACAGCTACACCATTGGTTGCTTCGTTTACTACGAGGTTGTTTACTTTTACTTGGCTAATGCCTTTAGTTGCATTTAAACCAACAACTACCCCAGTACCAGAGTAAACATAGTTATCGTTTAAAGTAACGCCTGTAGTTGGAGCTTGCTGGGCTGCAACTACTACTTGCATGCCACTAGTAAGTAAATAACTTTTTTCTAAGTTAGCACCAGTTACACCATCAAGAACTACCCCATTAGTCATAGGTGCTTTTGCATTTACTTTAATCCCAGAAACTTTTGCGTTCTCAACTTGGCTTAAAGATAAGGCATTACCGTGGTAGTTAGTAAAAGTAAGACCTGATACTTGTAAGTTTGCTACTTTCTCTGCTTTAACTAGAGCTGGTAACTGTAACACGCCTCTGTCTAGGTGAGGAGATTTTTGTGCTTTCTCTTGTTGTTTTTCTTTGACTTCTTGGGCTTTCTCTTGAGCTTTTAAAGCCTTTTCTTGTTCTTTAGATAGATCTTTATCTTTGTCTTTACCTTTTGGAGGTAAACCCGCAGGTTCTACAAAAGAACCGCTGATAGTACCTTCACCTGCTAAGGTTACATTATCCCCTTTAACCACGATTAGGCTCATTGGCGCATTCATTGGTGCCGGAGGAGCTTTTGTTTGCTCTGCTTGGCTTGGTGGGTTGCTTTGCGAGTTACTTGGTGGGTTACTAGGCATAGCAACTTCTTGTTGTAAAGTTGTACCTTTGCCTAGGTAAAGATAGCTCGCAGCGGGAACTGACAATTGACTTACTTTGTAAGTTCCTGAGGATAAAACTACCGCTCCTTTACCACCCGCACAAGCTTCTAGAGCTTGTTGAATTTGTGCAGTTTGATCACCATTACCAGCAGAAAGGGTTTGACATACTTGACTTGGCATTTGCGCAAAACTACTCGTAGCTAAACCTACGGCAGTTAAAGCTAAGGCTAATTTTTTCATAAAGTAATTCTCTTTGAAAATGAGTTCTCTTTGTTGTTTGTCTATGGAGAGAAAGCAAAGGTTTGAGTGACTTGGAAGCACCTTGGAAGCATAGCCCTTTTAGGAAAAATATTATTTGTAGAAATTAGTGACATGCTTTTAAACGTAACTCTAAGCATAACTCCTTTTAAGCGTCATTCCTTTTAGGTATAACCTTTGTTGCTTTAGTAAATTTGTCAGGCAGAGCATAATGAAACTAATATTCTTCCTGTTGTAGTCCTACAATAGATGAGCTGTCCCCCAAATGTGTCACAAAATCTAAAACTAACATTTGGAGGTTTTCCACTCATGAAATTTTCTAATTTATCACTTTCTGATCGTAAACAAATTTTAGAACTTGCTTTAAATAAAAAATTACCTTACAAAGAAATAGCACTTAAATATAATATTTCAGTAGGACAGATTTACAGTGCTGTATCTCGTGAACGAAACAAAACAAATTCACTCTCACCTCAACAGACCGAGCAACATCCAATAAGTCAAAGACCTATTCTAGGTGAAGAAAACAGTAAACCAAGTTACACACCTAAATATAAAGTTCAATCTATATTAGACCTTTATGAAAAATATAATGGTAACCTTGCAACTGCTGCAAAACACCTAGGAATGCATAATACAAGTCTAAGAGATTGGGTAAAAATGTTCAAACTAGTTGGAGGTGAATTATTCATCCAAGTAGTGACTAAAACTATGAAAGCTCAGAAAGCTATAACACAAGCAGAATTAGAAAATAGAATCATTTTTACTCGTGAGCAACTTAATCAAGAACTTGGAGTATTAAAAAACCATCTAAGTACACTTGAAAATCAGGATGATAGCGAAGCTCTAGTACAAAGCATAAAATCTATGATGAAAAGCCATGAGCAAATAAAAATACTAGAACTGGCTAACCTAATGCTTAAAAAGTTAGGTATAAATAAACATTTTGCACAAGTTGATGAAATTACTCAAAGTAGAGTTATAAAAGCGATTACCTCCCTTAAAGCACTGAAATACACAGTAACGTCAGCTTGCGACCTATTGGGGATAGATAGAAGACACTACTACCGCAATCTTAAAAAGAACCCCGTAAGCTCTAAAGAGCGAAGACTGAAGATTGTTGCTGAAATCATCATTCATTTACGAGATAAAGGTCTAGATGTATGCAGCCTTCAAGAAATCGAAGAGGAGGTAGTAAATTGCCCAAAGTTGCGTCCTTTCTCAAATTATGGGATTAGGAGGATAAATCAGGAAGTCAACAAGGTCATCTATGACATGTACGACTCAAATAAAGAGATTAGAGAACTATTCCCTCATCGTAAGGTTAACCACAAAGTTGTTGAAAATGCGATCAGAGAATTTAAACTATACTCAAAAAAATACGATGAAGATCAAAGTAAAGCAACTAGAAGAATAGCTCATACTTCAACAAAAGATGATAACCTCATGGCTAGGGACTTTAAATGCTCATTACCTTATGAAAAGCTTGGTAATGATACTGTTACCTTCACAGTACAAGACAAAATCTTAGGTAAGGTAAAAGTATATTTATGTATAGTTATAGACCTATACTCTAGGAAAATCGTTGGTTATTGCATTAGCGACAGTCCTGATACTACTAGTGCCATATACGCACTAGACATGGCAATGCAAAACAAGCCTGAAAATGCCTCTAAAACCATAATGTTGCAGCATGATAAAGGTTCTCAGTTCATGAGTCAAGAATATAGAAATCAAATTAAATACTATAAGATTATCGAAAGCGTATCAGGAAAAGGAGCATGTTATGACAATGCTCCAACAGAAAGTCGCTTCTCATGTCTAAGGATCGATTGTGAACCAAAAGGAGGTTTCAAAAGTGTGAAGCACTGCAAAGCAACAATAGAAGCTTACATAAATTTCCATAATAATCAACGCATTGCGATACACAAAGGCGAGAAAAAAGGATTAACACCTCAAGAAAGAATATCTCAAGTATGCTAATCCACAATACAAAAAATTATGTCCTAATTATAGCATAGTTTAGCTTAATTAAGAACTATGTGGTTTAGACTAGAGAGGTGTTACTCCAGCGCTAGCCGCGCCCACTCCCCCTCTCCTGCGGCTCCCCTTTTAAAAAGGGGACGGGAAGCCTTGGAGGGGGAGCTGGGCGGCGACGCTGGGTCCAGAGTGCTTCCAAAAGGCATCGAGAATCTGCTTGGGGCTGCACTGTAATTGTCGATCTTAGATCGAAAATTTACTCAGTTCTGTACCAAAGATGTAGATTTTTTTTACTGAATTTGGTTTAAGTATGTCCTGAAGTTGTAGCACCGATGTTTGGGAATGTTCTAGGATTTGTACTTAAGTTGTATTTTTTCTGCTTACTATTTGCCTACATTTGGGGTACACTTAGAGAGTACACAAAAACTAAATGATAATCATAAAGTAAACATTTTTCTACTAAAATACATGTATAACTTCCTAAAATACCCTTACTATTTGTAAGTGAATTACATATTACGCTAATAAATTTATTAACTAAAAGATATAATTAAATACTTTCAAATGATAGTTTTTTGCTCAAAGAAAGTATTTAATTTGTACCCTATTTGGGGGAAACCTCAAGATAGCTTAGCGCCACAAACAAATTTACTAAATTTTACTCTCTCCTTTCTCATAATATAGCGCCAAATTTTGTTAGTTTCTACATAGATTTTAAACAAATTACAATTGAGACTTCTGGACAAATCCAATTAGAACTACTGTACAAATCTAATTAGAGTTTCTGGACAAATCTAATTAGGGTTTCTGTGCATATCTAATTAGAGTTTCTATACGAATCTAATTAGCCTTTCTATACAAATCTAATTAAAAACTTCTGTACAGATTTAAGTAGAACTACTATACAAATTTAGACAGAAAATCCACAATAACCTATCAATCTGTATGGGATTAAGTGGCAATATAGGCTTTTTCTGTATGCCACCCACTAGCATTTTTATGTCAATTTTAAAGTTTTTACCAAAAAATTTTTAATTTCAGGCGAAAATATAAGTAATAAAAAAGGCAATATTCCCGAAGAAATATTGCCTAAACTCATAAAATTCTAAGTTGCACTACGCTAAGTTGGTAGTAATCAGGATCACCACCAAAGCCGAAGTGAAACTGACTTAGGTAGTGATAACTTATCTTCTTATGAGTTTGGTTAAATTAGTAAACTAATTTAACTAGCGACCTTTTCTTGAACAGGTTTACTCTTGGCAGCAGCACTCCACCCTGAGCTCTGACAAGAAATTTATGCCTTGCCTAATTAAAATATGAAGCGCTTTGTTTTTAATTAGGTAGACAAAGGACTGGTCAATCCAACCGTTTTCCACCACTCACAACAGTGGTGGAATTATTTTTGTCAAAAAACTAGAAAATCTCTAATATTATTCTATCAGAGAGCAAGAGGAATGTCTAAGATCTCCTCTATATTTTTGCGATATTTCTCAAAAGAAAAAGCAGTTCGTTGAAATTTAAGATAAGAAATTAATCTAGGTAAGAGCAAGTCCTTACAAAAACAAGTGCACCTCAAAAAATCAGAAATTTGCGCAAAAAAAAACTTAGACACCGAAGTATCTAAGTTGCATTATCCAATAAATTTAAAACAATTGCATGTAGTAGTACTACATGCAATCTGATTCACTTTACACATCACAGAGAGCTTAAGACCTAAAAGCTCTGCAGCTCATAACTAATTGGCACTTACAATTAGCTATGAGATAATAGCAATACGATGACCAGTCGTATTACTATTTCACTACCTTTATCAGATAGTGAACCGGTACCTAGATCCTAACAAGATGTTAGTTTTTATACTAGGAGAAATCTGATTAGCTTGATTAATTGTACTAGATAGATAAATATTTTATCTATACTTCTTTGCTAGAACATATTGAATTAGGCTAGTAGTAAAGAAGTAACAGTAAAAACGTTTTTCCTAACTACATGAAAAATTATAACCTATTTAATTTTATTTTTCTAGCTTTTCTTAAATTAATTCTAAGAAAGAAGCTTTTTACTATTTAAGTAAAGAAAGTGGTTAAATAATTACTTGCTTCTAGTAAGTGATTACTTAATTAACTTTATGCTCCTATTATAGCCAATTTTATTGAGAAAAGTAAAATTTAAATAAAAAAAGTTTAAAAAACTTTTCCTACGTTGAAAAAATCTTTGACCAAAAACCTAGTTTAAATAGCTTAAAACCTATCTTATGAAATAAAAATAAACTTAAAAATCAATAAAATAAGCCAATCGATAGCTACATACAAAAAGAAATCCTCTACTTATCTGTAGAATGGAATTCATACACACTACAAAGGGTTATTTACTAATTTTAGCCTATTTTGGAAAATAAACCTACATGATGTATGCTTATTTAAACATTATGTTTATTTTTATTTACAATTAAAGCCATCTTCCAAAGATGGTAAAAATAACTACATATTCTTACTAGCTTTAGTTACTTAATTCACCTCCTTGTTACTTTAAAGCAACAAGCAACTTAACTATCAAGGAATAACATAACAGACAAAGCATTATCGTTTAATTTCTCTTTCAGAATAGCACAAAAATTGAGATCTCAATTTTCTACTCAATTTTTCTGCTCAATTTTACCTATTTTCTTTGCAAAAAACTAGCCTTTACGAAAAAATATTTTGATTTGCTTGATAATAGACCTGACTATTTTTAGTTAGCTCTATTAAATCCCCTATAAAAATAGAGTTAAATCGAAATTGTAAATAACTCTGCAATAAGCAAAAGATATTTATTCTTGCAAATTGCCATGTGGGTAGGATCTAGAAGAACTATAGAGGTATCTAAGATAACCTATAACAGGAATACTTTGAAAGTTCAAAACTCAAAGTTTCATGTTCCAAGTTCAAACACACTACACTAGAAAGAAAAAATCCAAATAGGTGAATTGGTGAATTGGTGAATTGTAAAAATTAATTAAACCTGAATTTTTTTACGCATTTCTTAAGAAGAATACTAATAAATTTGCGTTTCTTTGCTTTAATTTTCAGCCTCTTAAGAAATAACCCCCTTTAAATTTACTCTTTTCCCCTTATAAAATTAAGGTAAATATAATCAGTTAATTGATAGGATTATATTTACACATTAAATGTTTTTTTCATAGAGACTCTCTTAAATACAATCTACTTGAAAGTTAATTTAAATTTTATTCATATCTAACCTAAAGAGGATAGTGTTGTAGTTAACACTATCCTCTTTTTTATTATGTCTCTTGAAATTTTTAGATCTTGATATCTAGATATCTTGCTATCTGACAGCTAGATATCTAGAAACCTTATCAAAGTCAATTAAGCTAACTGACCTACTTGTTAAAAGTCGAATAAACTAACCTACTTGTCAAAGTTAAATAAGCTAACTTACAGTCAAAGTCAAATAGGGTAAATTAACCTAAAAGCTTTTCTTTAGCCCATAGATCTTCATAAGTTTCACGTTCACGAATTAAATGTACTTTATCACCATCTACAAGCACTTCAGCACATTTTGGACGTGAGTTGTACTGTGAACCCATTGCCGAACAATAAGCACCAGCACCACGTGTTACTAGTAGATCACCTGGTCTTACACGTAATTGACGGTTTTTACCTTGGAAGTCACCTGTTTCACATACAGGACCAACTACATCATATAGTTTTAATTCAGTATCAGGGTTTTCCTCAACGGTAATAATATTCATAAATGCTTGATACAGACTTGGACGAATGTTGTCATTCATACCTGCGTCCACAATCGCAAAGTTTTTCCCTAAATTATCTTTAGTAAACTCTACTTTGTAAGCAAAAATACCAGCATTTGCCACAATTGAACGACCAGGCTCAACTACAATTTGTAGCTCACCAACATCTTCAAATAAGTCTTGTAACTCTGCATAAGCTGCATTAAGTAACTCATTTGGTAGAGGTGGAGCCTCTACTGAATAGGTTACCCCTAAACCACCACCAATATCTAAGTGGTGTAGGCGAATACCTGCAGCGTATAATTTACGAATTAAACTTTTTAAAGTTTTGATTGCGTCAATGTATGGAGAAATTTCTGTTAGTTGTGAACCAATGTGGAAATCTAAACCAACAATTTTTACGTGTTCCATTTTTGAAGCACGAAGATACTCATCTAGGGCATGCTCAACAGGAATACCAAATTTATTTTCTCTTAGACCAGTAGAAATGTATGGGTGAGTATTAGCATCTACATTAGGGTTAATACGGAAGCTAATTGGGGCTACTTTACCTAAACGTTGTGCTACTGTGTTGATACGATCTAGCTCCATAGACGATTCAACATTGAAGCAAAGAATTCCTACTTCTAGAGCCATCGCAATTTCTTCTTCAGTTTTGCCAACTCCAGAGAAAATTACTTTGCTCGGGTTTGCACCAGCAGCAATTACACGCGCTAGTTCCCCACCAGAAACTATATCAAAACCTATATCTTGTTGTGAAAGTAGCTGTAATAAAGCTAAGTTAGAGTTAGCTTTTACAGCATAGCAAACTAAACCATTGCGTCCTGCAAAGGCGTTCTTAAATGCTTCTACGTGACGAAGTAAAGTTGCTTTTGAATAAACATATAGAGGAGTGCCATACGTCTGTGCCAGTTGTTTTACTGGAACTTCCTCAGCATATAACTCCCCGTTTTTATAACTAAAAAAATCCATGGTTTACTTGTTATCAACAATAAAAGAAAAATCTTAGGTTTTAATTATATCAACTTTTCTGAGGTAACTGTACAAAATAGGTGGATAATTTTTATACTTTTGTCATTAAGATCGAATGCGATAGAAGCTATAGAAACTAAGTATGAATTGTAAAAATTACTTTAGCAACCTTCACCAAAGTAAACTTTAACACGTGCAAACTTTACCTTGAGGTTACATACAAGTAAACTTTAGCTCAACTAAAAAATAAACATTGCCTCAACCAAGCAATAAACTTTAACTTGAGTAAACGGTAAACATTACCTCAACCAAACAATAAATTTTTACCCAAGCAAACTATAAATTTTTACTCAAGCAAACTCAAAAACAAAATTCCCACGCAAATCAGCAAACCACTGATAAATAATCAACTTACCACCTTAGCCATAAAATACCACCCGAATCTATCATTTGATAAATACAAACGATCACAAAACTAACATTTGTCAGTTACGTCACAACAAAACCCTCTAAACTTCCTCATTAAACCTCAAATCTAGCTACAAAATAATAACCAAACTCTTACAACCAAGCTTAACAACTAGGACTAACCATCTCAATAACCTACCAATTCTTACTTTTGCAAGTTTTTAACAACTACAAACTCTAACAAATGATAGATCTAAAGCAAAAAACGAACTTTTTTTGAAAAAAAGTTAATTTTTTGCTTTTATTTTAATTTGCTTGTGGCATAATACCAGAAATTAATTTTTTACCAACTACGGTAAAAGTATTTAATCGGTAATATTATTTCTTTGAAAAATAAGCTCAACTCTTATTTTTTAAAAGCAGCCCTGCTTAAGCTTGGCTGTTAGTTTATAGCATTTATTTAATCTTGAGTTTTAATTTGCAGGGCAAATTAAAACTCTTTTTATAACCTAAATTTTGTATAACCTAAATTTTGCCAAACACTGAGAACTCCTAAAATGACAAGACAAGCTAAGCACACCCAAGAAATTAGTCGCGAACATCTCCTTGATATCCTTGCAGTAGCACGTAATGAACAAGAAGCAGATTTACGTATTGACAATGTAAAGATTTTAAACCTAATTAGCGGTGGCACTCTAGAAGGACCTATCGTAATTAAACATGGAACTATTGTGGGCTATGGTAAAGAGTACGCTAACCACCCCGCTAAAGAAGTAATTGATGGTCAAGGTAATACCGCTGTACCAGGTTTTATTGATGCGCATATGCACATTGAATCATCAGTAATGGCGCCACAAGTATTTGAATCTTTAACTCTACCTTTAGGGTTAACAACTATTATCTGTGACCCACATGAAGTTATTAACGTAATTGGTACTACTGGTTTAGATTGGTTCTTACGCTCTTCAGCACAAGCTTATCAAAACCAATTTATTCAAATGAGTTCATGCGTGCCAGCTTTACCTAACTGTGAAATTAACGGGGCAGAATTTACCGTAGAGCAAATGCGTGACTATATTGATAACCCATACGTTCTTGGTCTTGCTGAAATGATGAACTTCCCTGGAGTTATCAATGGTGATGCTTTAGTGCTTGATAAAATTGAACTCTTTAGTGGCATGGTAGTTGATGGTCACTCACCTACAGTAAGTGGACGTCCACTAGATGCTTACATTAGTGCTGGTATTAACAATGACCACGAATGTACTACTAAAGAAGAAGCATTAGAAAAACTAGCTAAAGGTTTAACCGTATTTATCCGTGAAGCTTCAGCTGCGCGTAACTTAGACAACCTTGCGCCGATTCTAAATGAATTCTCAAGTGCAGCAATTTGTTTATGTACAGACGATATTACCCCATACGATATGGTACACACAGGTCACATTAATGACATGGTACGTCGTCTAATCCAAGATCACGGTGTTGCTCCACACATTGCTTACCGTGTATCGTCATACACTACAGCTCAGCACTATGGGTTAAAACGTTTAGGTTTAATCGCTCCAGGTAAGAAAGCAGATATCGTTCTTGTTTCTGATGTAGAAAAAGTAAGCATTAGCAAAGTATTTGTTGGTGGTAAAGATGTAGCTTCTCTAAACCTTGTTGAGAATGCTCCTGCACGTCTTGAAGCTTCAAACCCACCTACATTCAAATCTGTAAAACGTGAACCAGTAACAGCACAAGACTTTACTTACAACTTTGAAGTTGGTAAAAAATACCGTGCGGTTGAAATCATTGCTAACGAAATTATTACCGGTGAAGAGCATTTAACTTGCACAGGTTATGATGCAAATGGTAATCCAACTTTTGATAAACCAGCGGCTTTACTAACTACAGTAGAAAGATATGGTTTTGAAACTAAATCTGCTTTTGCTTTAGTAACAGGTTCAGGTTTAACAAAAGGTGGTCTTGCTTCTTCAGTAGGTCACGATAGCCATAACTTAACAGCTATGGGGGCTACACCACAAGACCTTGCTGACGCAGTTAACGCAATTATTGCCTCAAATGGTGGTTTAAGTTGTGTATTAGACGGTGAGGTTAAAGCTCACTTACCTCTACCAATTGCTGGAGTACTTTCAACTGAAAGCGCAATGGTAGTTGAACAAACAATTGAGCAACTTAAAGAAGATTCACGTGAATGTGGTGTATTCTTACATGATCCATTCATGCAACTTTCTTTCCTACCTTTACCAGTAATTCCAAAACTAAAACTTACATGTAATGGTCTATTTGATGTAACGCAGTTTAAGTTTGTTTCTCTAGAAGTAGAAGAATAAATAACTGCATAGCAAAGCTTAGCAAGCTTATAGTACTCAATCTACTTACTCTACTTACTTAAGCTCATCAAGCTGACCATAAATAACAAATGACTAGAGACAGTATCAAAAAAATACTGTCTCTAGTCATTTTACCTTTTAATATTTCGAGCTGTGCTCTGTGTACTACCTCAAAGGCTAGACCAAGCAAAAACAGGCATTTAGAAGCTAACCTACGATTTCTTACAATCCAGCCTCTTCAACTACAAAGGAAAGTTTTTCTACTTTCACCTCTGGGAAATAATCCTCAAGTTTAAGTAGTTTTTCTTGTTTCTCTTGCCAAAAACATAATTCAGTTTTACTTAAAGAAGAACGATATAAAGCAAGATACAAACTACTCCTACCACTATTAGAACCAATGTTATCAGAACTAGCAAGAGTAAAAGTTAGCTTATAAAACTCTATAACGCCAGCAGCTAGTCCTTCTAGGCTAAAGTTTAAGGTTTGTGGATCTTGATATATCTTATTAAGATCCGCAATTCCGGTACCTTTAGCTTTAACTAAAGCTTCACGACAACACCAAAGACAATAGAATTTATCTTGCTCACTAGTCAGTAATTTACTATAGGTAGAACTTGCAAAGGTCTGACTAGAAAAAACATCCTGGAAATTCTTACCTGAAGATGCAACTAAATTTCTATACTTACGCTCTTTGTAAGGAAACTCAAGATCGACTCCCAAGAGATATCCTCCAAGAGGAAGTTTACCGAGCTGTACTTGTCCTTGAGATTTTACCCTTTCCTTGCGACAAAAAGCCAAAGCATACCATGAACTACTGTGACTAAAGTTAAAGTCCATACCATACTCTTGTGGAAAGTATGGGCGACCAAAACTGTTAGTACTTACATCTGCTAAAACTTTAGTCTCATCAATAAGAGACTGTAAAATTTGCTGTTTAGCAACTGCAATTAGTTTTTTATTTTCTGGTTTGCTTTGCGTTTGCTCTACCTTTCCTAAAATAAGATAAACAGTATCTGCTGCAGGGAAAACCATTAAACACCGCGCCAACGTTTGAAGATTAATGAAGAATTAACTCCACCAAAGGCAAAGTTGTTATTCATCACATAATCGGTTTCAATATTACGCCCATCACCGGTAATGTAATCTAACTCTCCACAACGCTCATCAACTTCTTCAAGGTTAATCGTTGGAGCAAACCAACCATCACGCATCATTTCAATGGCAAACCAGCTTTCTAAAGCACCACAAGCTCCAAGAGTATGCCCTAAATAACTTTTCTGTGAACTAAAAGGAACTTTTCCAAATACTTCAGCAGTTGCTTGGGTTTCAGCTATATCTCCCGACTCGGTTGCAGTACCATGTCCATCAACATAACCAATTTCTTTTGGATCTAACTGTGCGTCCTGTAATGCTAGTTTTATACACTCACGCATAGTATCTTTTGACGGTCGAGTAATGTGAGTTCCGTCGCTATTAGCGCCGTAACCAACTACTTCTGCAAGAATGTTTGCGCCACGCGCAAGAGCATGCTCTAATTCTTCGAGCACTAAAATCCCCGCACCCTCACCTATTACTAAACCATCTCGATTTTTATCATAAGGACGAGGATTTAATTCAGGGTGATCATTATCTCTACTTGCAGCGTATAAAGAGTCAAAGACAAAAATCTCAGATAAACAGAACTCTTCCCCACCACCTGCAAGCATCATCGGAATTAAACCATATTTAATCGCTTCATAAGCATAACCAATAGCTTGGCTTCCTGATGAACAAGCGCTTGAGGTTGGAATAATACGTCCTGATAAACCAAAGAAAATACTCATATTTGCTGCTGTCGTATGAGGCATCATACGTACATAAGTATTGGCGTTAAACTTATCATTAACCCCATCTTTAATCAGCGTAGCAGCTTCTAAGATATCTGGCGTACTCCCAATTGATGAACCAGAAGCCACTCCCATTTTGCCATTTAAGCAAGTATCAAGTACGTTATTTTTTTCATAGTCCCAAAGATTTGCCATCTTTAAAGCATCAGTAGCAGCATCAACACAAAAAGCTGATACTCTTCCCATACTACGCTTTTGTTTACGACTCCATTCACTTGGCGCTTGATAATTTTCAATTGGAGCACCTAGTTGTGATTCAAGATCACGATATTTAGCGTCCCAACCCATAAATTTAACTGCATTCTTTTTACGTTGAAAAGCAGCTTTAATATCTTGCCAGTTTCTTCCTAAAGCAGTTATGCCACCTGCTCCAGTAATTACAACTCTTTTTACTTTCATATATCACTCATAGTTTGATTTACTCTGAGCTGTACCCCAAATGT
>NZ_NRHC01000105.1 GCF_003585885.1 Psittacicella hinzii
CAATTTCGGGAATCCCTAATGTAAGGGGTGTTAAAGTTTGAGCTAAGATTGGCTTACTAATGTTTGGTTTCTTAAGATCTAACTTTCCTAACAGCTAACTGTTATAGGTTACCTAATTGTTGAAAATAATTAAACAGTATTGTGAATATATAGGTGTTTATTAATAAATTCTTCAAGAGTATAATAGGCGTATAAACAAAATAATCAAAAGGCAATTCAAATATTGCATAGCTTAGAGAGTTTATTGAAGATCTTATCGAGAAGCTCATAAAATTATTCATTGAGTGATGAAGTCATAATGAATGATTAAGTCATAATAAATGACTAAGAGATAATTAAATTTTTACAATTCATCTTTAATTAGGTTTAACCTACGTAGTAAATTTTTAAAACAACGAACTCAATTTTTTTTTACAAACAAAAACATACAGACACAAACAAAAAAGGAAACATATTATGTCAACTAATTACCCATACGTAACTTTAAATAACGGTGTAAAAATGCCTCAATTAGGTTTTGGGGTATTCCAAGTAACTGATGAAGTACAATGTGAAGAAGTGGTATTAGAAGCTTTACAAGCTGGTTACCGTATGATTGATACAGCGCAAGCTTACATGAATGAAGAAGCTGTAGGTCGTGCAATTAAACGTAGCGGTATTCCACGTGAAGAGATTTTTGTTACTACTAAACTTTGGGTTTCAGACGCAAGTGAAGAAAAAGCAAAACAAGCATTTGCAAGAAGCTTAGAAAAACTTGGTTTAGATTACATTGACCTTTACTTAATTCACCAACCTGTAGGTGATGTCTTTGGTGCTTGGAGAGCAATGGAAGAGCTTTACCAAGAGGGTAAAATTCGTGCTATTGGTGTAAGTAACTTTGCTCCAGATCAAATTATGAACTTAATGCTGTTTAACAAAGTTAAACCTGCTGTTAACCAAATTGAGATGCACCCATTCTATCAACGTGAAGATGTGCGTGCATTTCTAGAAGAAAATGGAGTGGTAACTGAATCTTGGGCAAGTTTTGCGGAAGGTAGAAATAACATTTTTACTAATCCTGTATTAAGTGAAATTGCCCAAGCGCATGGTAAGTCAGTTGCGCAAGTTATCTTAAAATGGTTATTACAACGCAACGTTGTTGTTATTCCAAAATCTGTAACCTCTTCAAGAATCAAAGAGAATTTAAACAGCTTTGATTTTGAATTAACAGCAGAGGAAATGGAAAGAATTAAAACGCTAGATTTAAATCAAAGTTTATTTATTGATCATCGTTCACCTGAAGCAGTAAAATACTTATCAACTTATAAATCATAAGTTCTAAATGTAAGAGCATGTTGTGTGACTTTATAAATCTCTAATGTTTGGATTAGTATTGATGATATGTGTTCATGTAAGACTATTGATTGCAAGATAACCATGTAAAAAACATATTATGAGGGTGATTTTGTATACATATCTATACATATAAGTATGTATTCATACATATCTAGGTATATGTGTGCATAGTCATGCATATTTGCGCATATGTGTGCGTATTCATACGTGTCTATACATATTCATACACAAGATGTAAATCTATACGCTTAATGTAAGGATAAGAGAATAAAATTAGTAGCAATTGAATTAGGTAGTAATTTGCAGTCAAGTAGTTATCGGTACTACTTGGCTTTTTTTACTTTTACATTCTCTTGTTTAGGTTCTTGGTGTTTACGTATTTTTGCATACTATCATACTTGCATACTTCGTTATTCAGTTTACACTTTGTACTTGCTGATAGCTTAAGATCTAGGTGCATGAAAAATCTGTGAGAGAAGTAAATTAGCTTCTGAATTCTTAAGACTTAAGATGGGATTATCCTGTTAGCTGATTAGTGATTATTGATCATGATTACCTTGAGTTAGATATAATTGAATAATCAATATCTACATAAGTTTTGTTAGGTATAGGTGTAACTGTAGATAGCTCTTATTAGTTGCAACATTGTTGTGAGATCTGGTTTAGCTGTGAGCTGAAAGAAGACTTAAGGAAGAAGTTATGAAGTCGATTAAACCTGAACTCTATATTGGAACTTACTCATCTCCTGTGGGTGAGTTAACTTTAGTTGTGTATGACAATTCTCTATGGAGAGTTTATTTTGCATCAGAGCTTGCTGATAAAGTAGCAGAGTTGACTAAGAGTGTGCTCAATAAAGAATTTTATGCTGATGAGAGTAAGGGAAAGTGTGACAAGGGTATAGATATTCGAGAAGTAGTTGTTAGTGAGTTTGTTAAGTCTGCAGGCAAGTTAAAATCAACAAGTAACAATTCAAGCAAAGTTGAAGAATCTATTAAGATCAATAAACGCCAAGCCTTGTCCAAAGAAACAGAAACCTCAATAATTTCAGCTTCCAGAGTTAACCAGCCTAAGTATCTAAATCGTGAAGAAGTTGATTTACGTTGGGTAGATGATTTAAATCAGCATGAAGTTCTTAATAGAGTAAGGGATTGTTTAGATAAGTATTTTGCTGGTGAAAGAGTAGACTTCACGAGTATAGCTTACAGTCTCTGCGGGACAGAGTTTCAACTTCAAGTATGGCAAGCTCTTACACTAATACCTTACGGGTGCTCTACAAGCTATGGAGAAATAGCAAAGCGAATTAATCGACCGAAAGCTGTACGTGCAGTAGCGCAAGCTATTGGAGCTAATCCTCTACCAATTGTTATTCCTTGTCACCGTGATAGGTAAGAATGGAGAAATCACAGGGTATAATGGAGGATTAGACAAGAAAAGAATTTTACTAGATCTTGAAAGTATAAAGTACAAGGATTTAGATTAGGATTTAGATTAGGATATAAGTAATTCTGTACTTGGTGTTGTTAGGTAGCTAATAATAGAGAGCAACTTAATAAGTAGCAAACACCTTCAAATTTACAAATTTACAAATTTACAAATTTACAAATTTACAAATTTATAAATTTATAAATTTATAAATTTATAAATTGCAGAACAAGATCTAATTTAGGTAATTAGTATTTGAAATAAGTCGGAGAATGTAAAAAATAA
>NZ_NRHC01000106.1 GCF_003585885.1 Psittacicella hinzii
ATATCTATTTTTAGTTCATTCAGGATTTGGATTTGATCAGTATTCATTGGATGAAGTAATTTTGAGTTATCATTTATAAAGAATTTGATATCATCAAGCTCTTCAATTATCTCTTGAATACTATATTTGTATTCTATGTTTGTTCCTCGAACTCTATTTCTGATACTGCATAGAATAATTAAAGCTATGAACATTAAGAATATTTTTCCATTCGTAGTTTCTGAATTTTGAGTTCTTAATCTTCTAGAATCTAATCCTGTTTTAATATCTTTAAATGCTTTTTCAATAAGATCTTTTCCTCTATATACTTCTAGAACTTCATTAGCTGTAGCATTTAAATCATTGGTTATTAGCACAAAATAACCAAGTCTTCTATACTCTTCTTTAATACTCTCGATATCTCTTTCGTACGTGTACTTTTCTTTACCCTCTCTATAAATTTTGAAATACTTACTCTTTTTACGAGTGATGACTTTTCCTTTAATCTTTTCTTTTAGATCCTCTTCTTCATAATCTAAATAATCTTCGAAATCTGATTGTAATTCTACTTGTTTATCAGGATCTAGAAAAACGAATAATTGACAATCCACTCCTTTTATTTTAGCTTTCTTAGATCTGCACTTAACAGATTTAAATCCAGGAACTCGATCTGTATACCCAAGCACGACTTCAGATAATTCATCAATTGATTCTTTCGATAGTTTCGTACTTCTAGGAAGAAAAGTAATAAACTTATTACCCATTTCGTTGATAGCTTTTAAATTATCAGCGGAATAATATCCTTGGTCCATCACGAAGGTAATGTCTTTATCTTTAAGACTTGAATTTATCCCCAACATAAACTTAAGGTATGTTTTATCAACGATATTTCCGTGATACCAAGAGTAGGTTAGTGGTAGGCGAGAGTCATATCCAAAGATGATTCCTAAGTTGATTTGTTTCTTTTTATCATTCTCTTTGTTGAAACCGAACTTAGCTTCAATAATATTTGAATCCGTAGAGATAGACGTAGAGTCATAGGCTATAAAAGACTCAAATTGAGCTCTTCTTACCCATAAATCTAAGAATTTATTGATCTTTTCTTGGTTAATTACTCTGCTAAATACTTCGCTAATTCTCTTGTCATTTAC
>NZ_NRHC01000107.1 GCF_003585885.1 Psittacicella hinzii
TTTCTCATTGGATAATGTTTAAATTAATAATTATTATACAGTTTTTCAAACTGTTAATAACAAGAAACCACTTTTTTTATGTCCAAAATTTGTTAAATTTTCATTTTTGTCACTAATTTTTACAATTCACCAGAAACTTTACTATGTTTAAAAAATTAATCATTCCTACAGCTGTGGTAGCAATTGCCTTAGGTGGCTACTTTACTTACAACAGTATCTTCAATAAAAAATTTGTAAACAAAGCTTACAATGCTGAATTAGGTGAATATTATGGTATTGACTTAAGTAAATCAGATAAAAAGTTTAGCTTTACCAATTCTACCTTATTAAAAGAGTTCATCGATGACTATGTTGAAGCTCGAACTGGTAAGCAAAATGTTATTGATCTAAACTTTATTGACGTTTCAAATTTAGAAGACTTAGATTATGTATTTGCAGGTAAATACTCCATAGTTAGTGCAAAAGATTTTAATGATAAAAAATTATATGAAAATAACCCATACTATATAGCTCCTCAAGATCGAGACTTTGTTCTTATATGTGAATCTCTAGGTTCTTATGCTGTAGATATATCTAAATGGGATGTTAGTAACATTAAATCTTTAGATTACACATTTGCATGTGGTAAAACTAATTTTGATATAAGTAACTGGAATACTGCAAGTTTGGAAAGTTTAAGAGCAACTTTTGCATTAAATGAGGGATTTGACGCAGACATTTCAAATTGGAATGTAAAATCAGTTAAAGATTTTAGTTTTACTTTTTACGCAACTACAAAGTTCAATCAAAATTTAAACAAATGGGATGTAAGTAAAGCTACTAATATGTCCAGCATGTTTGGCAATGCTTTTGTGTTTAACAATGATTTAGATCTTTGGGATGTTAGAAATGTCAAAACAATGAATGGTATGTTTATTGGAGCGAGAGCGTTCAATAGAGATTTAAGTTCTTGGAACGTGAGTAATGTTAGGGACATGAGTTTCATGTTTCAGGGGGCTACAAATTTTGATGGAGACATAAGTACTTGGAATGTTAGTAATGTAACTAATATGAGTAGTATGTTCTCAAAAGCAAAAAATTTTAATGGAGATTTGAGCTCTTGGAATGTTAGTAATGTAACAGATATGAATGGAATGTTCTATAGAGCTTCAAACTTCAACAGAGATTTAAGCTCTTGGGATGTAAGTAATGTTGCTGATATGAGAGCAATGTTTACTGAAGCTACAAGTTTCAATGGAGATTTAAGTTCTTGGAATGTGAGTAGTGTTACTAACCTAAGTTACCACCTTTA
>NZ_NRHC01000108.1 GCF_003585885.1 Psittacicella hinzii
CTAAGAATTCTTTTTTGTTTAATCAGTTACCATCATTTTCTCAATTAATAAAATGAGAATGTGAATAAATTTGATGTGAATTTCTTGAATGCGATCAGCATAACCAAAGTGTGGAACTCTTAATTCTACGTCAACAAGGTTTGCGTATTTATAAATCATTCCTCCATCTTTACCTGTAAGAACAATGATTTTCATTCCAGCTTTCTTGGCTGCGTGACAAGCATTTAGAATATTTTCAGAGTTGCCGGAGGTAGATATAGCAAAAAGAACATCACCTTTTTTACCAAGTCCTTCTATAAAGCGACTAAATACGAATTCAAAGCCATAGTCATTACCCACACATGTTAGATGAGAGGGGTCTGAAATAGCCATAGCAGCATATGCAGGTCTATCTAAACGGTAACGACCAGAAAGCTCTTCAGCAAAGTGCATAGCATCACAATGTGATCCACCATTACCACAACTGATTACCTTGTTTCCGTTTTTTAAAGCTTCTGAAATTACTTTTGCAGCTTGTTCAACACGACTTAAAAGTGTTTCATTTTCTAAAACTTTTTCTAAAGTAGTTTTAGCTTCTAATAATTCTTGTTTAATGATATCAATGCTCATATCAACCTTCTAATTATAGAGGATGAATAAAATTAAATAACTGAGTGTTTACTTAATTTAATTCTGCAATAACCTACTAAATATTATACAATAAGTCGTCACAAATATTAATAAAAAACAAAGTTTCGAACAAATTTTTATTTAAGTTTATATTTTTGACTATATAATACTCAATAGTCAGATTCCTATTTTTCTTATGGTAAAATCAAATAATAATATCGTAGAAGTAAAAAATATAGACTTTTCACGTGGTAGTAATAAGATTTACAATAACCTATCAATGAATTTTGAGAAAGGTAAAATTACTGCGGTAATGGGACCTTCTGGTATAGGTAAAACTACCTTATTAAAGTTAATCGGCGGTCAATTAATTCCTGATAAAGGAGATATCCTCTTTAATGGCAAGTCGATAAGTTTTGCATCTACTAAAGATTTATATGAAATGCGTAAAAACATGGGAATGTTGTTCCAGTCAGCTACGTTATTTAACGACATGACTATTTACGACAACATTGCTTATGCGTTACGCGAGCACACGAATTTAAGTGAAGAAATCATACGCATGATCGTGCTTATGAAGCTACAAGCAGTTGGCTTACGTGGAACTCATGAGCTTTATCCGAATGAGCTTTCTGGAGGTATGCAAAGACGTGCAGCTTTAGCAAGAGCTGTATCTCTTGATCCAGAACTAATTATGTATGATGAGCCTTTTGCAGGGCAAGACCCGATTTCTTTTGGGGTTATTGTTAAATTAATCAAAGATTTAAATCAGACAGCTGGATTAACTTCTATAGTGGTAACACATGATATTCAAGAAGTGTTAACTATAGCTGATTATTGTTACATTTTAATGGATGGGAAAGTATTGTTTGAAGGTACTCCTGAAGATGTAATAGAATGTAAAGACCCATATGTAGTCCAATTCTTAACTGCTTCATCAGATGGTCCTATCTCATTCCATAAACCGGCTCCAGATTATCAAACAGAGCTTTTTTCACAAATAGATGAAAGTAAAGCTTAACGATTTTTTCAACTATGGTAGAAATTATTAGAAAACTTGGGCAGTGGACTATTAATTTTGTTAATAATATTGGTTATTCTGGTTTAATGTTAGGCCAGTCTATTATTGCAAAACCTAATTTACGTCACTTCCCTCTAGTAATAAAACAAATTTATAATTTAGCTGTACGTTCTCTTCCAATCATTGGTATAGCTGGTTTTTTCATTGGTGCAGTATTAGCATTGCAATCATATGAAGCTTTAACAACCTTTAGTGCTGAATCATTTGTAGGTACTATGACTGCTATAGCAGTTTTAAGAGAATTAGCTCCTGTAGTAACCGGTCTGTTATATGCAGGACGTGCAGGTTCTTCATTAACAGCAGAAATTGCTTTAATGAAATCAACAGAACAATTAAGTTCTTTAGAAATGATGGCAGTAAATCCCCTAAGAAGAATTGTTGCTCCAAGATTTTGGGCGTCAATTATTTCAATGCCATTACTTACTGTAACTTTTATGGCTTTGGCAATCTTAGCGGCTGCTTTAGTAGGTATTGATTGGAAGCAAATTCCTTATGCTAATTTCTGGGGCTCAGTACAAAGTTACACAGATCTAAATGACTTTTTACATGGTTTTTACAAATCAATATTATTTGCTTTCTTCATTACTTGGGTAGCAGTTTATAAAGGCTATACTGCAATACCAAACTCTGAAGGTGTTTCAAAAGCAACAACAGATACCGTGGTAGTTTCGTCTTTAGGTATCTTATTTATTGATGTTTTAATAACAATTTATCTATTCGGTTAAATAAATATGAGAGTTTCAGCTAGAATACAGTTCTTTGTTGGATTATTTATCCTATTTGTAATAGGATGTTTTATCTACATGTCTTTGAATGTAGGATTTAAATTTTTCTCAAATACAAAAAATTACTATACAGTTTCAGCAACGTTTACAAACATTAACGGTTTAAAAAATAATGCAGCTGTAAAAATTGGTGGTTTACAGGTTGGGTATGTACAAAGCATCTCTTTAGATCCTGTAACTTATGAGCCAAAAGTTGTAATTAAATTAGAAAATGAATATAACGAAATTCCTAATAATTCAACTTTATCAGTAAAAACTAACGGTATTCTTGGTGACAAATATCTTGACTTAAAAGTAGGTTTTGATTTACCAGGAACTACGACTATGTTAACAAATGGATCAGTAATTACTAATACAGTTTCATCAGTGGATTTAGAAGATTTAATTTCTAAATTTGCATTTGGTGATAAATAATTAATAGGGACGCATATTTATGATTAATACACCAAAAAAACTTTTAGCATCTTTATTATTAGGTAGCTCATTATTTTTAGCATCAGGTGTTGCAATTACCCCAGTAGCATATGCTAACATTATTCAAGTAGCTTCAGTAGATAGAACAAACCCTACAGCAGTTACTCAAGCAGCTCTAGATAATGCGATTACAATTCTTAAAAAATATCCAAAAGTATCTTCAAGTGATCAAGCATTACGTAATGACATTAAGCAAAATGTGTTGCCTTTATTAAACAGCAATTATATCGCTCTAAGTTTATTAAATACATACGCGCGTACTGCAACAAAAGAACAACTTGTAGAGTTTAGAACTGTAATTGAAGATTACATGGTAAACGCTTTTATCGAAGCTATGGCTTTTTACAACAATCAAACTGTAAAAATTGGCAATACTAATGTAGTACAAAATACAGCAACTACTGCAGTAAATTTAGTTGATGGTAGTACGACTTACAATATTATTTTTAGATTAGTAAACGTAAATAACCAATACGGTATTGTTGACTTTAGTGCAGAAGGTATTTCTTTAGTTAATACCAAGGCTACAGAATGGCAACCTATTTTACGTCAAAGTGGTGTATCAGGCCTAACTGAGTATGTGAAAAACCACATGAACAATATCTTAGGCGACGCAACTACAAATAAATAGTAGGTTTATTTATGTATACAATAGATCTGCAGGAAGGTGTTGTAACCTTTAATAATGACTTAACTCATTCAACGGTTGCTACTTTAGAAAAAAACGTAGATCAGATAATAAACGAATTAAAATCAGTAAAAACGGCGACAGTATCATTCGACTTTTCAAAGTGTGAAAGTGTGGATACTTCAGGTTTTGCTTTAATTCTTGTACTTCTTAGAAAAGTTGAAGATGATAAAGCTTTAAAAACTAAAGAAGTTCATTTACAGGCTGCAGAGAGAATAAAAGTTTTCGCTAGTCTTTATGATCTTACAGAGTTTTTAAATAAATATTTTTAATTTGGAGTTTATAACAATTGGAACAAGATCTACTCGTTAGAATTGGTGATGAGCTAAAAAAGTTAGAATTAGATGATTTTAAACTATTTTTAGAGGGTAATCACTTAAAAATAGTAGCTGTTTCTGCTAGTTTTGCTGAAATGAGCACTCTTAAGAAGCAACAGTATATTATGCGAGCGACTAAAACATTTTTATCTTCTGGTGAAGTGCATGCAGTGCATATTAAAACTTATACACCCGAAGAGTGGAAAGTTCAAAAACATTTGTTTTAGTCCTTAACTCAAAAGAGCACCTTGATCTTCTCAAGAGTGCTCTTTTTCGTGCTATACTACTACAAAAAGATTTTTAGACTTTAGGGAGTTTTATTTTGCAACATTTTATTATTAATGGTGGGCAAAAGATAGCGGGGGAAATTAAGATTGTTGGTGCGAAAAATGCTGCATTACCGATCTTTTTTGCTGCGATTTTAGGATCTAGTGATATTGAGTTAACAAATATACCTAATCTCACAGATATTAAATATACTTGTGATATTTTCACTAATTTTGGTGCAAAAGTACTACCTGAATTAGAAAATAATAGAATAAACTTTAAACCTCAATTTATAAATAACTTTACAGTACCTTATGAGTTAGCTAGCAAAATGAGAGCTTCAATTTGGGCTTTAGCTCCTCTTGTAGCAAAATTTGGCTATGCAAAAGTATCATTACCTGGTGGTTGTTCAATTGGCTCTCGTCCAATTGATATGCACTTAGAAGCTTTAAAAAAACTAGGCGCAAAAATTGAATTCTCAGAGGGATATGTTATTGCAACAGCAGAAGAGGGTTTAAAAGCTGGTAACATTTTCTTTGACAAAGTTTCTGTTGGAGCTACAGTGTCAGCTGTGTGTGCTGCAGTATTAGCTGATGGAGTAACTCATATGGAAAATGTTGCTACAGAACCAGAAGTTGTAGATGTTTGTAACTTCTTAGTAGCTCAAGGTGCTCAAATCGAGGGGATTGGAACTAAAGTTCTGAAAATTACTGGAGTTAAAAGTTTAAATACTCCAGAGAATTTTACGTATGAAATTATCCCAGATAGAATTGAATGTGGTACTTACCTAGTTGCTGCAGCAATTGCTAGATCTAAGGTAACTTGTACGAATATAAATCCTCATCACTTAGACGCTACTCTAGCTAAACTGGAAGAAGCTGGTGCGAAAATTACTCTTACAGATAATAGTGTAACTTGTGACATGGAAGGGCGTCGTCCAAAAGCTGTTAATATTATTACAGCTCCATATCCAGGGGTGGCTACTGATATGCAGGCACAGTTTACTCTATTAAATACCTTAGCTGAGGGAACTAGTGTTGTAACTGAAACTATTTTTGAAAATAGATTTATGCATGTTCCAGAGTTACAACGAATGGGCGCTAATATTACTCAAAATGGCAATACTATTTATATCCAAGGAATTGAACAACTATCAGGAGCTCATGTAAAAGCAACTGATCTTCGTGCTTCAATTTCATTAGTACTTGCTGGTTGTGTAGCTAAGGGAACTACTCATGTTGACGAAATCTATCATATTGATAGAGGTTATGAGTCAATAGAAGATAGAATGAAATTAATAGGTTGTACCATTGTAAGAGCCGAATAATGTTTATCCATCCAAATAAAGTGCAAATTGAACATATTCTAACTAAGGAATTTACCCCTACGCATTTAGAAGTGGTTGACGAGTCATATATGCATCATGGTGGTCCTGAAGCTGGATCTCATTATAAAGTTATAATGGCTAGTGAATCGTTTGTAGGTCTAACTTTAGTGCAAAGGCATAGATTGGTAAATAAAAGTTTAAAAGATGTTTTATCTAATGATATACATGCTTTAAGCCTTAAATTATTTACAAAATCGGAGTGGGAGAATTCTCCAGAGATATTTGAATCACCGAAATGCCTAGGTAAAAATAAGTAATAACCGACTGTATAATACGTGAATAATGTGATTTATTTCACAAATTTGAAAAAAACTTAAAAAGAAATCGTGATTTTTTTAGATAGTTAAAGAACGATTTTAAGTTATATTTTTTACGTTATAGTTCAATACATTAGATAATTAGAGGGAAAGCTCACAATAATGAGCTTTCCCTCTAATTTTTATTTTGTGCTTTATCACCATAATTTAATTTTACTTAAGCATATGAAATTTTAAAGATGTTAACAAAATTTTATTATTTTGGTTAGATGGAGAAAAGTTTAAGTACTTGAAAAATCATCTTAAAATCATAACAGAGTTTTAAGTTAATAAAAGTTAAAATTTTTTAATCTTATATGTGAATATTTCTTAAGTAGAGGTGCTTTTAAGCTTAACTAAATTAAATCTTAGGTATCTACTTAAGTTTTATCCCTTGAAAATGCTATAATAACCAAGTGTATATTTATTAAAAATTTATACATAAACTAAGAAATTGTAAATAAAAAATTTTACTCTTTATTTTGTCTTTTAATCGCCTGCGCGAATGGTAAAGTGTAAAATCATTTAATTTTTACTAAAAAATTAAAAATATAAATAGATTATCGCAACCGATCTGTTTATTTAAGAGTGAGGGTAACTATGATTACTATTAAAAAAGGTTTGGATATACCATTAGCTGGTAATCCGGACAGAGTAATTCATAATGATGTTACGGTTAATGAAGTTGCAGTAGTTGGTGCATCATTTAATAATTTGAAGCCAACTATTAAGTTACGCGAAGGTGATTCTGTAAAGAAGGGTCAAGTAGTTTGTACTGACAAAAAGTATCCTAAAATTGCTTTTACGTCACCTGTAAACGGAACTTTAAAAGTTATTAATCGTGGCGAGCGTCGTATGTTTCAATCTTTAGTGATTGAGGTTGATCATAGTGATGCTGGTAAAGGAGTAGAGTTTACCTCTTATGAATTAAAAGATCTTAAAGGTAAAGGTCAAGAATTAAAAGAGCAGTTATTAAATTCTGGTTTATGGGTGTCTTTAAGAACTCGTCCATTTAATAACTTAGCAGATCCAGATTTAGTACCAAATTCTTTATTTATTAATGCTCATGATACAAATCCTGGTCATGCTGATGTTGATACAATTCTAGCTGCAGAGACAGAAAACTTTAACTTTGGTCTTGAAGTATTAAGAGAAGTTTTTGCTGATGTTCCAAATAAATTCGTAGTAGGTGGACCTAACTTTAAACTTACTAAAGTAGAAGGTTTTACATATGAAAACTTTAAAGGTGTTCACCCTGCTGGTTTAGTTGGTACTCACATTCATTTCCTCTCACCAGTTACTTTAGAGAAAGTAGCTTACCACTTAAGTTACCAAGATGTAATTTCAATTGGTAAATTATTTTCAACAGGTTATTTAGACGGTACTAAAGTTATCGCTTTAAGTGGTCCACAAGTACAAGCACCAACTCTTTACAGAGTTCCATATGGTGCCGCTGTTACTGATGTAACTTTTAATAAGTTAAAATCAGGTACAAATCGTGTTGTTTCAGGTTCTGCGTTAGATGGCTTTAAAGCTTCTGATGTATATGCTTATTTAGGGCAATATGATAATCAGTTAACTGTTTTATTAGAAGGAACACAACAAGATTTTCTAGGTTGGTTCTTACCTCAACCTAAAAAATTCTCCCTATCTCGTTTAAACTTCTTCGGTAAAAAGGATTTACCATTAACAACTACAACTAATGGTTCTAGTCGTGGTATGGTGCCGATTGGCTTATTTGAGCGTGTAATGCCTTTAGATATTTATCCTACTTTATTATTAAGAGATATTATTTCTGGGGATACAGATTCAGCTCAAGATTTAGGTGTTCTTGAATTAGCTGAAGAAGATATCGCATTATGTTCTTTTGTTTGTCAAGGTAAATATGATTATGCAGTTTACTTAAGACAAGTTCTAGATAAAATTGAGAAAGAGGGATAATAAGATTTATGGGCTTAAAAAAGTTATTTGATAAATTAGAACCTTCTTTTTTACCAGGTGGAAAACACCAACGCTGGTACGCTCTTTTTGAAGCGGTTTACACTATTTTCTATACCCCGAAAAGTGTAACAAACGGTAGATTACATGTACGTGATGTAATTGACTTAAAACGTATTATGACTACTGTATGGTTAGCTTTATTCCCAGCAGCATTTTTTGGTTGTTGGAATGTAGGTAACCTGACTCTTCAATCATTTGCTACTGCTAATTTAACTGAAGTAGGTTTACAAAATTTAATTAATAGTGACTGGCACTATCAATTAGCATACTTTTTAGGTGCTAACTTTGACCCAGCTACAGCTGGTTGGTTTAGCAAAATGTTAATTGGTTTTGCTTTCTGGGTTCCTGTTTATGTAACAGTTTTCGTAGTGGGTGGTTTCTGGGAAGTATTATTTGCTTCAATTCGTAAGCACGAAGTAAATGAAGGTTTCTTCGTAACTTCAATTCTATTTTCTTTAATTCTTCCTCCAACTATTCCATTATGGCAAGCGGCATTAGGTATCACTTTTGGTGTTGTAATTGCTAAAGAAATTTTTGGTGGTACAGGTAAAAACTTAGTGAACCCAGCATTAGCGGGTCGTGCGTTTTTATTCTTTGCTTACCCTCAACAAATTACAGGTGATTCGATCTGGTATACAGCGTCAAATCACAACACCGTTGGAGTGTTAAGAGAGTTATCAACGGCTGCTGACGCTTTCTCAGGAGCAACTCCACTAGGTCAATTAGCTCTTGGTCACTCTCAAACTGTACTAGGTCAACAATTAACATGGTTTGACGCATTTATTGGTTATATGCCTGGTACAATTGGTGAGGTTTCAAAGTTAGCTTTAATTATTGGTGGTTTTGTTTTACTATTTACACGTATTGCTTCTTGGAGAATTGTACTAGGGGTAATTCTAGGTACTGTAGTAATGAGTTTATTCTTTAACTTAATTGCACAATACACAAGTAACCCAGAATTATTTGCTTTACCTTTCTGGTGGCATATGGTGTTAGGTGGTTGGATGTTAGGTACGCTATTTATGGCAACTGACCCAGTTTCTGCTTCGTTTACTGAAAAAGGTAAGCTATGGTACGGAATTTTAATCGGTGTTCTAGTTGTGCTAATTCGTGTAGTTAACCCTGCATTCCCAGAAGGAATGATGTTAGCAATTCTATTTGCAAACTTATTTGCTCCTATAATTGACTACTTTGTTGTGCAACGTAATATTAAACGTAGGAGAGCTAGATAATATGGCATTAAATAAAAACTCTACCATATACGTAACGGGGTTTGTTGCTTTAGTATCAATTGTTTGTGCGTTTATCGTTGCCTTAGCTTCAACCTCATTAGCTAGTAAACAACAAGAACAAATTGAAGCAAACACACAGCGATTTGTTCTTAAAGTAAGTGATATAAATTTCACTGAACAAAATTTACAAAGCGTTTTTAATCAAAATATCGAAACAAGATATGTTGATCGTTTAACTGGTACTTTTGTAGATCCAGAAGAAGCTGTTAAAAAAGAATACAGTGATTTATTAATTTTAAATAAATTTAACAATGTTAAATATAGACAAAGTATTTCTTCAAGTGAGAATACTCCAGGTTTAAAAAATAATTTAATCGCTAATATTCTACAAGTTTACTTAGTAAAAAATACCGAGACCGGTAAAATCGAAAAAGTTGTTTTACCATTCTATGGAAATGGTCTTTGGTCTGTAATGTATGGCTTAATTGCTATCGATACAGCTGATGCTAATACAGTAACAGGTTTAACTTACTATCAGCAAGGTGAAACACCTGGATTAGGTGGTGAAGTTGAGAATCCAAACTTTACTAAACAGTTTGTTGGTAAAAAAGTTTACGAATTAACTGGTGCAAATAGTTCAGCTACAGTTGCTAAATTAAGTTTAGTTAAAAACATTACTGATGGACAACACCAAGTAAATGCCTTAACAGGTGCAACTCTAACCTCTAATGGTGTAAATAACCAATTACAATTCTGGTTAGGTGACTTAGGTTATGCTAAATTTCTAGAAAATATCAGAACTGGTGAGGTGAATCTAAATGGCAGATAATAATAAACCAAGCATGAAACAGGTATTTCTATCGCCATTTGTGAACAATAACCCAATTGCAATTCAAGTATTAGGTATTTGTTCGGCGTTAGCAGTTACTGTTAAGTTAGAAACAGCGGTTATTATGGGTATCTCAGTATCTTTAGTAACAGCATTTTCAAGTTTCTTTATTTCTCTATTAAGAAATTATATTCCGAATAATGTTCGTATTATTATTCAACTAGTAATCATTGCTACTTTAGTAATTTTAGTTGACCAAATTTTACGTGCATATGCTTATGATTTATCTAAGCAACTTTCAGTTTATGTGAGTCTTATCATTACTAACTGTATTGTTATGGGACGAGCTGAAGCATTTGCAATGAAAGAACCACCAATTCCATCATTTATCGATGGTTTTGCTAATGGTTTAGGTTATGCTTTAATCTTAGTGATAGTAGGTATTGTGAGAGAACTATTTGGTTCTGGTAGCATTTTAGGAATGACAATTCTTCCTACTGTTAATAATGGGGGTTGGTATGTACCTAACGGTTTACTATTATTAGCACCTTCAGCATTCTTTATTATCGGTTTACTAATTTGGTTAGTACGTCAACTTAAACCAAGTTTACGTGAAGAATAGGAGAATGCATGTTATCTCATTACTTATCACTATTTGTTAATTCCATTTTTATCCAAAACATGGCGTTAACTTTCTTCTTAGGTATGTGTACATTCTTGGCGGTATCGAAGAAAGTTTCAACTGCTATTAGTTTAGGTATTGCGGTTACTGTAGTATTATTACTAGCAGTTCCTAGTTCTTATCTAGTGTACTACTACATCTTACGTCCAGGTGCGTTAATTGATGGTATAGATTTAAGCTTTATTAGCTACATTGTATTCATCGGTATTATCGCAGCTTTAGTACAAATTCTAGAGTTAGTATTAGATAAGTTTATTCCTTCTTTATATAATGCTTTAGGTGTCTACTTACCATTAATTGCTGTGCACTGTGCGATTTTTGGTGGTGTTCAGTTCATGGTACAAAGAAGCTATGACTTTGCTGAAAGTGTAGTATTTAGTTTAGGATCTGGTTTAGGTTGGATGCTAGCAATCGTATTATTAGCTGGTCTACGTACAAAAATGAAATATAGCGATATCCCAGTAGGTTTACGTGGTATTGGTATTATCTTCATTACAGCTGGTATTATGGCTATGTCATTTATGATCTTCTCTGGTATTAAACTGTAAGGGGGAGTAAATGACAAAAGATATAATAGTTTTAGGAGTTATTGTTTTAACAGTAATTTCTTTATTACTTGTTGCTTTAATTCTAGTTGCACAAAAATATTTAGTACAACAAGGTGACGTAACCTTACACATTAACAATGATCCTTCACTAGATAAAAAAGTACCTCGTGGTGGTAAACTATTAGGAGCTTTAGCTTCTCATGGTATTTTCGTATCAAGTGCTTGCGGTGGCGGTGGTTCTTGTGGTCAATGTAAAGTAATTGTAAAGTCAGGTGGAGAATTATTACCAACTGAAGAAGCTCACATTACTAAATTACAAGCCAAAGAAGGGTATCGCTTAGCATGTCAAGTTAATGTTAAAGGTGACATGGATTTAGAACTTCCTCAAGAAATTTTTGGGGTGAAAAAATGGCAATGTGAAGTTATTTCAAATGATAACGTTGCGACTTTTATTAAAGAATTAGTTCTAAAAATTCCTGAAGGTGAAGAAGTTCCATTCCGTGCTGGTGGTTACATTCAAATTGAAGCAGATCCACACACTGTAAAATATGCTGACTATGATATTCCTGAAAAATATCGTTCAGATTGGGATAGATTTAATTTCTTTAGTTGTGTATCAACTGTTGATGAGCATATTACTCGTGCTTACTCAATGGCTAACTACCCAGGTGAGAAAGGCATTATTAAATTAAACGTACGTATTGCTACTCCACCTCCTAAAGATTTATCTTTACCACCAGGTAAAATGTCATCATATATTTGGTCTCTGAAAAAAGGTGATAAAGTTACTATTTCAGGCCCATTTGGTCACTTCTTTGTTAAAGAAACAAATGCTGAAATGGTGTTTGTTGGTGGTGGTGCTGGTATGGCTCCATTACGTTCACAAATTTTTGATCAGTTAAAACGTGTTCATACTAAACGTAAAATGTCATTCTGGTATGGTGCTCGTTCATTAAGAGAAATGTTCTACGCAGATGATTTTAATGAGTTAGAGAAAGCAAATGACAATTTCGAATGGCATGTTGCTTTATCTGATCCACAGCCAGAAGATAACTGGGATGGTTATACAGGATTTATTCATAATGTTTTATATGAAAACTATTTAAAACAACATGAAGCTCCTGAAGACTGTGAGTACTACATGTGTGGTCCTCCAGTTATGACTAAAGCAGTTATTGACATGTTAGTAAACCTAGGTGTTGAAAAAGATAATATCTTATTAGACGACTTTGGTGGCTAACAAACAAATAAAGAAAAGGTAGGAAGTAATTCCTACCTTTTCTTTATTGTGGATATTTTTTGCTAGAATTGTGTAACTTTAGGGTAAATGTTTAGAACCTAAGTTACCTAGTTCATAGTCCCCACAGTCCGTGCAAAATATAAGCGCG
>NZ_NRHC01000109.1 GCF_003585885.1 Psittacicella hinzii
ACAATTGCGGAATTCAGGTTCTACGCAAAAAAAAAAAGAAATTCTAAAACAATAATAAGTGATAAAGATATAAAAGCACAAAATCTTAAATACAGAAGCTTTTATCTGGAATAAGGAATTAGTAAGGGCTAAGAGATTACTCTTAGCCCTACTAATTTAGTATTTTAATACTTGTATTGTTCTTACCTAAAGCAATAGCTAGTACTTCATAAACTTACTAACTAAAGTAGTCTTTACTTACTCTGGTAAATATTAAGCTATCTTAATTTCGCCCTAAAGCAATTAAGCCAATCGCAACTACTGCTAAAAGAATTCCTAGGTAATTTACTTTTGAGATGCGCTCTTTGAAAATTACGCCAACAAGAAGTGATAATGCAATTACCCCGATATTCATTGAAGTAAATACTAATGCCGTATGCCCATGAAGCTCTTGGTGAGCACGTACATAAGTAAAGATATTAGTAAAGTTTAAAGCACCTAATAAAATCCCAGCTAAAACTGAGGCAAAGTTAAATTTAGTTTTTCTTTGCAGGTTATAAACTAGCATTACTACAGCTGCTAAAATAAAGATTAACATCAGTAAAGACATGGTATCTTTAACTGCCATTAACTTTAATAAAACATCAATAGAGCCATAACCTAACCAAACTAGGAATAACCATAACCATGCAAATTTAGATTCTCTAACAGCTATTTGCTCACTTATCGTACGCGCACTCTGCCCACGATTTAAAAGCATTAAAATTGCCACAAAAGCTAAAGCTACCCCAATTATTGCTAGAACAGTTAGCTTTTGTTGGAAAATTGTAAAGCTTGCCAGAATACCTATTGCTAAAGAAATACGACTTGCAGTATCTGCTTTAGCAATCCCAGAAGTTTGCACCGCTTTCCCCATCACTATAAATACGGTAGGGAGGAGAATACCCAGTAAAACAAAAATATACCAATTCGAGCTATTAACTAAAGCCGATATCGGAGTCTCTGGTTTATAAAGGAAAAAGTAAGATAACCCCGTTGCAACTATGTAGTTCCAAAATATAATCTGGGGAATTTCTATTCTCGAGTTTTTTACTGCTTTTAACAGAATTGAAACCGAAACACTCGCACAAATTGCGATTAGTAAAAAGATCATTTTCTAGTCCAAAAAGATAAAATATTAAATAAAAACAACGTTATAATTATAAACAATCTCACGAAAAAATAATCAGTAATTTTAGGAGGAATTATTGTTCTTTTATATCGTTTTAGGAGCCTTTGAGTTTCTACTCTTATACACTATCTTCTGCCTAAGGTGGATCTTCAATAAAAAATCTAAAACCTTGCTGATTAGCTACATTCTCTTCTTTATTTTGAGTAATGTAGTGCTGTACTATGGTCTACAACGTACTAATATCAGCTTTACAATTTTTATCTTTTATCTCAACCTCCTTTGGCTATACTTCTTAGCAACCTTTACTGTATTTATCCTTTATAAAGTTACACGATCAAAGTATCCAACTTTATTTAGATCTCTTATGCCTCTAGCATTTATTGGTCTAGTAGCTTTCTCTTGGTACAATGCCCAAGTTCCAGTTATTCATGAATATCGTGTAAAACTAGACAAACCTTTAAGTAAACCTCTTAAAGTACTTGTTGCCTCTGATCTACATTTAGACTACCTTGTTGGTAACAGAGCCATCCAAAAGTTAGTTGAAGTAAATAAAAAAGTGCAACCTGACATTATTTTAATGCCAGGAGACATCATCAATAATGACGCAAGTGTCTACTACAAATACAACATGCAAGAGGATATGAAAAAGCTAACTGCTCCTCTAGGAGTATATGCTTCTCTAGGTAACCATGAGTTTTATGGTTTACTTGCGGAAAATATTCAGGCAATTAAAGATGGAAACATTATCCTGTTACGTGACCAAGCCATCGTAATTAATAATGAATTTATCCTTGTCGGACGAGAAGATCAGACCAACCCTGAACGTCTTCCTCTAGAGCAAATCCTTGCAAAACAAAATCCTAACCTACCTATCCTTGTAATGGATCACCGCCCATATTTTGACGAAGTTATTGCAAGCAAAGTAGACTTACAAGTATCAGGGCATACTCACCGTGGACAACTATTCCCATTAAACCTAGTTGTTTCCTTTATGTATGACTTGAGTTATGGTTATAAGCAAGTAGAAGCTAGCCATCTCTTTACTACTAGCGGTTGGGGATTCTGGGGAGCACCATTCCGTTTAGGTTCACAACGTGAAGTCTTTGTTATTACTCTCGAGGGAAGCAATTAAGCCTATCCTAAGCTTACTTAAAACTCAAAAAGTACTAAATTTCTTAGAGCAAAAAGTACTAAAGATCGAGAGGCTAAAATCAAGCAAATAAAAAAGAGTGTAAGATTTATTCTTACACTCTTTTTTATTTTGTTAAGTACAAGTTTATTTTGCACTATTTAAACGTTTTTGGTAGTCAGCAGATAAGTTTTTAAACTGCTGTACTGTAGTAACGTTTGCATTTCTACCTTGTGGTAAAGACACTGTTCTTGGATTACGTGGTACCCCATTTACATGCACTTCGTAATGTAAGTGTGGACCGGTAGTAATACCAGAGTTACCCGAATAAGCAATTAACTGTCCACGTTTAACACTTTGCCCAACAGCTAAAGGTGTTGATGACAAGTGCATATAAACAGTACTTATTGCTTTAGTATGTTCGATTACTATGTAACGTCCAGCTCCACCTGGTTGGTAAGCTACTTTAGTTACACGACCGTCTGCAGGAGAGTAGATTGGTGTACGGATTGGAATACCAAAGTCAATCCCGTTATGCGGTCTAAGTCTACCTGTTACAGGGTGACGACGAGTTGGATTAAAGCCTGAAGTAATTGTTGGTACTTTACCAACAAATGGATAACGGTTAAACGTTACTTGCTCAGGACGTTTACCATCTGCGCTGTACCAAGCATTACGGTATAAAATTGCAAAGTAATTCTTACCGTCTTGAGTTACTTTAACTGCTTGAATGTTACGGAATGACTCATTATAGAGTTGGTCACCGATATATTCTCGGTTAGATAGTATCGTAATACGTGCATTATTCTTAACTGGAGCTCCAGTTTGCATAGTAATGATCTCGTTAATTAAACGAGCTCTGCTATCTTGAATCCCCATTGCTCTTAGAGTCGCATCTAAACCTTGGCGACCTACAGTTCCAACACGGGTGTCTAAACGTGATGAAACCTTACGATCATAACGCTCACGATAGTATGGTTTACGTGTATCATCTTCACGGATATAACGAATTTCCGTTTTTAAATCAACAACATAACTTAAATAACTGATATCACCAGATTCAGTAAAGTGGAAGTTTAAAACTTGTCCACGCTTTAAGTTGTCTAAACCATCGCGATTTCTCTTACTAAGAGCTAAAATATTATTTAAATCATTTTTATTTAACTCTGCTTCTGGGAACAGAAGTTTTAAAGAGTTAGTTAAAATAGTTTCGATTTTTTCGCCATTTGTTCTAACAGTATGGCTATTTAAATCTTTTAAATTTGTAACTAGGTTATTAAGTTCTTCTAAACCTTTATTTACACGTTGTAATTGGCTTGGAACAAGATTATCGTCATTAATTAACTCATCTACACGGTCAACAGTAAGAGTCTTGATGTCATTGATATCTTGTAAGTCTATGCGACTGGTTGTATCAACATCTAAGTTGTTATAGTCGGTCTTAAAACTTCCATCTGCAATGCCTCGTAAATAAATTAAGTGATTGCAGTACAATCCACTACCAATTAATACAAAAGCTAGTAAATAGAAAATTCGCACTATAACCAAAAACTTACGATGTTTTAAGTTTTGTTCAGGTAAAAGATCCACCATATATCCTGATTAAATTTGATCGGCTATTAATACTGGCTCAGAAAGTTTTACATATCAAACAAATTCTGATGCTCTAGACTAGAATTCTGTTTAAATTATTTTCTAAGATCAAGTTAACAACAAATTTAGCGCCGAAAATTTCAGCGAATTAAATTTATTTTAACTTTTAATCCAATAGGTTTTATATTTATAGCGCTAAATCTTTAAATTTACACTAAGAAAATTAAAAATATTTTAATAAATGCCGTGCATTGATTAAAATATATAAAAATAAGGTCAATAGGGTTAATAAACCCTTAAAATATTTTTACTAAAATACGCAAAAAAGTTGAGTATTAGAAATAACAACCTAAAGTATTTTAACAAAATTTTGCTAAAAAAGTGATTAAAATTATACCATTAATAAAAAAAGTAAATTTTTTTCGTTAAGGTTATAATTGAGAAGCAAACTATAATTCTGCTACTGTGGTAGCTGAGGATTCTTTCTTAAAATGACTCAACCATTAATTTCTTTAGAAGATATTAGTTTAGTCGTAGGAGAGCAAAAAGTAATTCTAGATAAAATTAACCTAACAATTACTGCTAACTCGGTGACGACCATTGTCGGACCAAACGGAGGCGGTAAATCTAGTTTATTAAAAATCCTCCTCGATCTAAATAAACCTACTTCAGGAAAAGTTGTTAAACAAAAAGCTGATCTGAGGATAGCTTATTTACCCCAGAAGTTGCATTTTGAACAAAGCATTCCTATGGATGTTGAGCAACTTCTTAAATTAAGTCCACGCTTTGATCAAGAAACTTATGATTGGTTAATTGAAAATTGTGATTTAACCAAAATCTTAAAAACATCAATTCACCAATTATCTGGCGGGGAAAGACAAAGAGCTTTTCTAGCTCGTTGTCTTATGACCAAACCAGAATTATTAGTTCTTGATGAGCCCGCTCAAGGTGTTGATATTCAACGTCAAGCACATTTATATCGCTTAGTACAAAAGATTAAAGATAAATTTAAATGTGCAATTGTTTTAGTCAGTCATGACCTGATGCTGGTAATGCGTAATACTGATCACGTTATCTGTTTAAACCGCCACATTTGTTGTGAAGGACAACCTGAAAATATTGCCCACAACCCAGAATTTTCTAATATTTTCGGTCATGTTATTGCCCGTAACATCCAAGATGCCTTTGCAGTTTACTCCCATAACTCAATTCACCACCACGTAGATGGGGTAACTAATGGCAATGCTTGCGGTTGTGATCATCAACACTAAACCGTAACAAACTAGTTTAACTACAAATCCTTATGCAACTGAGGTTGTTATGACTTTTTTATTGTCACTAATGACATTTGCTTGGTTAGCCGCTTTTTTGTTATCATTTTCGACTTCGACTTTAGGATGCTTTGTCCTCTGGCGTCGCATGTCTTACTTTGGTGATACTTTAGCGCATGGTTCCATGCTTGGCTTTTCCCTCGCAATTGCTTTGCAAATAAACTTTTATATTGGCTTACTAATTACAGTTGCCATTATAACCATCTTACTTTTCCTTATAGAAAAACGCTCTCGCGTTTTACATATGGATTCAATTCTCGGGATAGTTGCTCACACTTCTTTAGCTCTAGGCTTTATTATTATCAGTATTTTAGCTAATTATGTAAGAGTTGATGTACTAGACTATCTTTTTGGGGATATCCTCATGGTGCAAACTTTGGATATCTACATAATTATCGCTTTAAGCTTATTTATTGTTGTTACTATTTTATTAAGTTGGAAGCCTTTAATGTCAATTCTTATCAATGAAGAAATGGCACAGGTTGAAGGTGTGAATGTTCCGTTTTACAAAAGCCTACTCGTTATCTTATTAGCGCTGGTAGTTGCAACTAGTATTACTTTAATCGGGGCATTATTAATAACTGCATTATTAATTATTCCAGCTTCTACAGCAAGACGTTTTGCTAAATCCCCTCAACAAATGATTGTTTATTCTTTTATTATTAGTAATATTGCAATCGTGATTGGTCTATTTAGCAGTCTTTACTTTAGTTTCCCTGCAAGTGCGGCTATAGTTGCAACTCTTGGGGGCATGTTCTTTATTAGCTTACTCTTTAAACGTACAGATAGCTAAAATAAAAACTAAAAGTAAAAATAGTAATTTGTAACGCTAAATATAAGATAGCAATGCAAAGAATAACAAAGTAGGCTAAAGCTGAATACTTAATCCCTTAATTTAGGGATTCCCGAAAATCA
>NZ_NRHC01000011.1 GCF_003585885.1 Psittacicella hinzii
TGATGCCGTTTTATTATCTTACATTTAGTAAAAATTAGTTACCTTGAGACGCTGGTAAGTTTTTCACATATGATTGTGCAATGTTCATACGTGCTTGTAAAAATGAAACTTTCTCTTGTAACGCTGTTAAATCAACGTTTTCAGTACCTGCTTGGTTAATTTGTTGATTTAAATAATCTTTAGCATGATTATACTCTTCAAAAGCTAATTGGTATTTACCATCAGCAAAGAAAATATCTCCCGCTAAAGTACGAGCGTCTACATACCAATCACCTTGAGCGATAGCGTGTAATCCAGGAATACCATCTTCACCTTGACCTAATTGTAATAACAGTTTTGCTTTAGTAATTGCAATTAACTCTGGTGATAATTCATTATTTGCTGGAATAGCATTCACTAGATCATAAGCTTTTTGATATTGACCTTGGTCAGCTAAGTATTTTGCTTGGTCTAAGATTCCTAAAGCTGCTAAAGCTTTTTTAGGGTGATCCTTAATATAATTTAAAAGAAGATTATTTCTTGTTTCAACACCTTCGCCTTGATTAGCCACGCTCATAATTTGTACATATTCTTGGTACTCTGCTTGTGACTGACGAGTTTGTTGATTTTTATACCAATTAATTCCAAAATATACCGCAAAACCAATTGCTACTGCAAAAAGGATCCATGGTAAATTTTTACGAAGTTTGGACATAAAAGACTGGAAGTCTTGTTCTTCGGTTGTATATGCCATTGAATAGTTCCTATTTAGATTTTAATATGTTCAACTAATTCAGATAAGATAACTTCTTTTTGTTCACCTGTTGCTAAGTATTTTAGATTTACAGCTTGTTTTGCAGCTAACTCTTCATTGATAATTAAAGCAATTGGTGAGCCTGATTTGTCAGCTTTAGCAAATTGTTTTTTCAATTTACCACCTGCTAAGTTATTTAGAACTTTAAAACCAGCATTTCTTAATAAAGAAGCAACTTGTAAAGTATAAGCTTGAACATTACCATCATTAATGATAAATACTTGTGCTGGAGGTGCAACTTCTTTACCATGAATCTCTTCAATTAATAGTAATAAACGTTCATATCCTAAACCAAAACCAAAACCTGGAGTTGCATGTCCTCCAAGGATTTCAACTAAGCGATCATAACGCCCACCACCACATACAGTAGCTTGTGCACCTAAACGTGTTGTTGTCCACTCAAACACAGTATCGTTGTAGTAATCTAAACCACGTACTAGTTTTGGATTGATTGTAAAGTTAATCCCGTTTACAGTTAGAATATTTTTTAGTTGCTCAAAGTATTCAATGCTTTCTTGATCTAAGAAGTCTTCTAACACTGGAGCATTTTGTAAAATTTCTTGCGTACCTGCATCTTTTGAATCAAGAATACGTAGAGGGTTTGATTCTAAACGTCTTTGTGAATCTGCATCTAGTTGTTCTTTATATTGCACTAGGTAATCATATAGCGCTTTACCAAATTGCGCACGAGCTTCGCTAGTACCGATATTATTAATTTCTAAATTAATATACTCAGATAAACCTAAAGCTTTCCAGAAGTCGTTAATCATAATTAATACTTCTGCGTCTAAAGCTGGGTTTTTAATCCCAAGTACTTCAACCCCTAACTGATGGAATTGACGATAACGTCCTTTTTGTGGACGTTCATAACGGAACATAGGACCAAAGTAATAGAGGCGTTGCTCTTGGTTATATGATAAACCGTGTTCGATACAAGCGCGCATAGTGCCCGCTGTACCTTCTGGACGTAAACTTACGCTTTCTTGGTCATTTGTTGTAAAAGAGAACATTTCTTTTTCAACAATATCTGTAGCTTCCCCAACTCCACGAGCAAATAGTGCAGTTGACTCTAGGTAAGGTGTCTTGATTTCACTAACATTATATTTGTCTAAAATCTCTAATAATGTTTTTAAGGTTTTATTAAAAATATATGTATCTTGTGGTAAAACATCATTAAAACCACGCAAACTTTTGATAACTTTAGTCATAAAATACTTTGTTCTTAAATTCTCTAGCGTCTTATAGTATACCAAAAAATGGTATAACAAAAAAGCCAGCTATCTTTACTGGCTTAATTTAAGTCTTTAATTTCTATACGATTTTTTTCAACCGCAACTCTTGCTCTAATCTTAGCTTCAAGTTGGTCAATCATTAGATCATTATCTAAACGGTCAATGCGTTTACCATCTTCATAAAAACCTGATTTACGCATACCACCAGTTACTCCCATATCAGCTACGAGAGCTTCACCTGGTCCATTTACCACGCAACCGATTATTGATACATCTAATGGTGTTAAAACATCTTGTAATCTATCTTCTAAAGCGTTTACTGTACCTATTACATCAAACTCTTGACGTGAACAAGTAGGACAAGCAATAAAATTAATGCCTCGCTTGCGTAAACCTAAAGATTTTAAAATTTCAAAACCTGCTTTTACTTCTTCCACAGGATCTGCAGCTAAAGAAATACGGATAGTATCACCTATACCTTCAGCTAGTAGCATTCCTAAACCAATTGCAGATTTTACTGTTCCTGAACGTAAGCTTCCTGATTCTGTAATTCCTAAATGTAAAGGAACCATAGGTAAAGCTTCCGCTAGTTTACGGTAAGAAGCTACAGCTAAATCAATATTTGACGCTTTAACTGAAACTTTAAAATTTTCAAAATTTAAACGATCAAGATAATCAACATGTCTTAACGCAGACTCAACTAGAGCTTCCGGAGTTGGTTCTCCATATTTTTCTTGGAGATCTCTTTCTAATGAACCTGCATTAATACCTATACGAATAGGAATATTTTTATCACGTGCAGTTTCTACTACACGGCGAATTCTTTCTTCGTTACCAATATTACCAGGGTTAATACGTAAACAGTCTACCCCATATTCAGCAACTTTTAAAGCTATGCGATAATCAAAATGAATGTCTGCAATTAGTGGTACTTCTACACTTTGCTTAATTTCTTTAAACGCCTCTGCGGCATCCATAGTTGGAATAGATACTCGTACAATATCTACCCCTACATCTTGTAAACTCTTAATTTGTGCTACCGTTGCTTCTACATCGGTAGTTCTAGTATTGGTCATAGACTGTACTGTAATTGGTGCATCACCACCTACAGCTACATCTCCTACCCAAATTTTTCTGGTAGGACGACGATCTTTTATAACTTTAAATTCACTACTCATATTTTCTATTTTAGTAATCTGATAATTTAGATTTACTCGTCGATATTATACCATATCTCCAAAATATCTTTTATTATCGCCACTAACCAAGAGTTTGCTTTACTAAAAATTACTTAGCTAAATGTTAAATGATCTTAACTAAAAAAAGCTTCGCTATGCGAAGCTTTTTTAGAAGACTATTTTAATTTAACATTTGTAATGTTACGCGCTGTAGGTAATTCTTGTTTTACCCCATTAATGTAAAGATATTTAACCCCTTTAACATTACCAATGCGTAAATCTGTATATTTTGTATCTACTTCAAATAAAGTATCTAAAGGAACTTTTAGTTCGCCCCAAGATGATTGAGAACTAGAGGTTTTTACTCCAATCCAGCTATCTGCACTTAATTTGATGTATACACCTTTTAAAGGTACTGCAGTACCATCTTCAGCTATCAGCTCAGTAGGTTCTGCCACAACTACAGGTTCTGCAACAGTTTCTTCTGCAGTTGAAGCTGTTGTTGTATCAGAAGCAGTTCCTTCTGTATTATTTGGGTTAGCCGTAGGAGCTAACTCTTGATTTGATTGTTCTTGTGTCACCTGTGCATTATTACTCTCAACAACCACAGGTGTAGGGTTTGATAATTGATTATCAACAAAAACTGATTTAACTACAACCGCACCAATTACAATTAAAATTAAGAGCGATAAAACTAAGAAAAATAGTTTTCTAGCACGCGACGGAGTATTAAAGCTACTATTTAGATGGCTATTACGTAAACTACTACTAGCACTGCGTTTAGCTTCAATTCCTGCTTCAGGAACTAATTTAGCAGCACGGTTTACTTGTTTAGCTGTATCTTCGAAAATCTGTTTATCTATTAAAGAATAATCATCTATGCCTAAGTAGTCAGCATATTTTTTTAAGTACATTCTTAAATAAACATTATCAAAATCTTCGATATTAGTAAAATGGTTTTGTTCAAAAGCTTTTAATACGCGAGTATTAATGTGAATTTTTTTGTTGATCTCTTCTAGAGATTCACCTTTTTCATTACGCTTTTGCTTTAAATAAGTTCCAAAATTCTCTGGGGTAAGAGTTTGGAGTTCTGTTTGATCTTCTAATGTTGAAAGATTTTCTACTTTATTATTTTCCAAAGAGGTCATAGTAAAACTTAAAAAAATAACTTGTGTCCAGACCTAGGTCTTAACATACGCAAAAGTACTAATCACTATCCATTACTATATAAAAATGGATATCACATAAAAAATTAAAGAAATATCTTATCTTCAGATAATAAAACATTTCTTTAACATTATACCAATAATTACTATAACTTTTAAAAGAAAACTAACAAAAATTAATATTTTTCTAAAATATTTGCGCTAAAAGACTTAGATATCGCTTCTTTAATTAGCTTTTTCTAAAAAGTTATCATTTGTTAAAGCAAAATTGTAAGTTGAACAAATATCTGCCAGTAAATAAAAACTTCCCATAATTACTAAATTTATAGGCTCACTTGCTAAAGCAAGCTTAGTTAGTTTAATGTTTACTTGCCCTTCTAAGCTGTTTTCATCTACTATCTCGTCTACTATCTTGCCAATATTGCTTGACTGAACTTTAGAGAGCTGTTTGATATCTCTAGAGATATTCTTTTCATTTCTCTCAACTAAGCTTTTATATAAACAACTTTCAAGCGCTTGAGTTAAAGATTCAACTGTTTTAACTGAATAGTTAGCTGGTAAACGATTTAGTTGTTGTTCTAGAGTAACACCTCTAAGCTCATGCTTTATCGGCAGTAATATTATCTCCGCATTTACATCAAGAGCTTTAATTTGCTCAAGACAAGAAGTTATATCTTTTTCTAAACCAAACGAAAGCAGATAAATGTTTTTACCAGTAAAAGAAGCTAACAATTTCTGACATGTTTGCTTTACAGCAGCCGGATTATGTCCAACATCAAAAATTACATTAATTTGCTCTAATGGTAAATCTATTAGGTAATTTAAAGTTTTACTAAAAAACTCTTTTTTACCATTCTTATTTAAGACAGAAAAACGCCCATAAAGTTTTATACTTTCTATAGCTTTATGAAAAAAGTCAGCTTCTCCCTTAACAAGAGGAGTTAAATTTAAGTGTTGTAGAGCCCAAGAAAAGCAATTAGGACTACGTAATTCTAGAGATCCTCTAGTTATATTGCTTCTAGACTTAGTCGTAAAATCATTTAATCTACCTAAACTAAATCGCTCTTTTACACCTATTCTTACGTCTTGTTCTTCTTTTAAAGTAAAGAGATAATTGTACGCGGTGATACCTGCTTGCAAGTTAGAAAGCACATAATTACTTTTACCAGCTAAAGTTTTAACTATATCCTTAGGAAAGAGTTTAAGAAAATCTAATTGCTCTTTAATTTCTTGAGCAAGATAACTTTCATCTGCCAAGTAAATAACTTTACCAGCTTTACGAGCTATCGCAATTTTATTCTCTGCAATTTCCTTATGACTATTTCCGAGCATATTTATATGATCTAGATCTACGCTCGTAATAACTGCAAGATGAGCATCTAAAGTATTGGTTGCATCTAATAATCCGCCAATCCCCACTTCTTGAATTAAAACATCTACCTCAAAAAGGTAAGCAAATAATTGAGCTAGTAGAGTATTTTGTTGAGAAAAATTAAAATATACCTCATGACTTTGCTCTGTTTGTGATAGAAACAAAGCTAACAGATCTTCAAGGATTTTAAAGCCCCAAAGATAAAAATTCTCGGCTATCTTTTCTCCATTAAATAAAATTCTTTCACGGTAGTCTAACAAGTGTGGACTGGTTAAAGTTATTACCTGCAAATCTTTTAAAAGAGAAGTTAAAAATGCGCAAGTAGTCCCTTTACCATTAGTCCCACCAACTGTTATAACAAATGGAAGTGAACTCTTTGTTTTTACCAAAGTTGCATCTGTTCTACTTGCATTAAAAATGTCCACATTGTTAAATGCTTGTGGTGAAATTCTTTGAATAATTAGATGTAACTTTTGCTCTAATTCTTGGGTAACAAGATATTGATCTTTTTGCTTATCTTGTAAGGTCTGCTGTAAAAATGAAAGATATTTTTGGAGATCGATAGAAGCAAGAAAATTATCTTGAGGCAGCAAGTCCTTTTGACAAATCAATAAAGTTAATAACTTACGATTAACTTCTGACAAAAGATCTCTTTCACTTACTAAATTTCTAGATCTATTTAAATTCGCAACTAAACTGTATACTTGCCAAGTTAAAACAAAAATACGAATTAACTGGGAAATTCTGGTCAAATCTTCAATTTGCGGAGAAGATTTTGCCGTTAATGACTTATTAACAAAGTCATTTAATGATATTTGTTTGTTCATGTAGATCAATATCTAAACTTTCAATAAACTGGGTTATAATAATCTTTAGGAATTTTTACAGAAAAAGCTTACAAGCAAAAGGTAGCTTTCAAGTAAGTAGCAAACCCTATCATGACTATAAAAAAAATAAAAAAAATTAAAAGCAACAAAACGACTACAACAGAAAAGGTAGTAGCTAAACCAACCCATAAAGATAAATTAGCTTATGGCGTTCCTAATCTAAAAGCTATAGAAAAGTATTTTGATTCACATCAAGAAAACTTTACTAAGTCAATGAGAGCTATCTCTAACCAAGTTATAGCTAACCCTGATATCTTACGTGATAATACTTTAGCCTCTTGTGCGAAAAAACTAAACATTGGTGAAGTTTCTATAATGCGCTTTTGCAAGCTTCTGGGATTTAAAGGGTTTACTGATTTTAAAAAGTATTTTATCGACCATTTCTTCGATATCCCTAAAAAAGAAATAAATCCAGATGACATCTATGATTTAGATGTTAATACTAAATCAAATCCTGCAGATGTACTTACAAAAGCAACAAATTACTTAGCTTCTGTTTCTCTAGAAACTAAACACAAACTGTCTTCACAAATAAATATCTTAAGCAAAGCTGCAGAGCAAATTTATGGTGCGCGTAATCTTCTTTTAATTAGTACAGAAGCTAATCGCTTTTTAATTGAAGAGATTGCCTATCGTTTTAATACAATTGGTATTATGGCGATTTGCGCTTCAAGCCCTGCTGATATAATCAGTAAAGCTTGTCTTCTTCATAAAGGTGACGTTGCTATTGCGGTACAAAGTTCAGGCTACAATAAGGATATCTTAAGCATAATCTCGCTTTTACAAAAGCAAAGAGTTTTTACTATAGGGATGTGTAATGACGCCCGTGCTGATCTTAGTGTAAAAGTCGATTTAGCTTTTACCTCAAGTGGTACTTATGATAAAAACTATCATAACCTCCAGGATAGCATTTATACCCGTGTTAGCCAATTATTAATTTTTGAGTGCATTATCGGGCTAGTAACAGCTTTAGATATTCAACGTTCAACTAATAGTCGTTTAAACAACCTCAACGCTTTAGATCTATTAAACCAGAGTAAAAAGCGTTAGTCTGAGACAACATTTTATATGACGTTAAATGATACTTGGTACACTGGCTTTGTACTCTATAAAGAGGACTATGGGAATAATACGGTTAGACTATACTTTCTTAGCTTAGAGCAAGGATTAGTTCATCTCTATTGCAAAGGCGCAAATAGCAAAAGCTCAAAATTAGGTCCTGCTTTACAATATTTCTCTTTGCTACACTTACAAGTTGTTGGCAAAAAACTTAATTATATCAATAAAGTTGAAATTGAGAGTTTAGCAATTCGCTACCCTATTGAACAATTCTACTGTGCTTGCTATGTAAATGAACTCTTAATTAAGCTTCTCTCTACTGATTGCTATATGGCAGAGGAAGCTTTTGAGCTTTTTAACTTATATAAAGATACCATTTTAGAGTTATTTTTAGCGAATGATCATAACCAACAGAGTTTAACTTTACGTAAGTTTGAACTAAGCTTACTTAACTTTTTAGGGATACTACCGAATATTTCAAGAGATTATTTAAATAATGATATTGAAGTAAGTAAAAATTATTGCTTAGTTTCGGAACAAGGTTTTATTGATAGTAAAGAACTAGAGTATATGAATTTGCAATACCTAGAGCAGGAAGCCCAGTTAAGACAACAATGGGAGCAAAATCCAGATCAAGTTGATCCTCTAGCTATGCAATATTTAGAATTTCAGCATTTACAGTTACAGCAACAAGAAAAGCTAACTTTTACCGGAAAAAATCTCCACTTATTCAAAGAACTTTTCTTAGTTGAAGCTAATAACTACCCAACTAGTAATAAGCTAAATTCTCAAACTCTTGAGCAAGTAGATTTACAAAGCACAAGCTTCAATAATAAATTATTTAAAGTTAGAGTTGAAGTTGATCAGTGGCAACAAGTTATTACCCGTACCTCATATAAAAATGAGAGCTTTACAGAAGAAGATTTAGAAAAAGCTCTAGCTAATAAACTCAAAGAATTTGAAGCTTTACAAAAGTCTCAAACTAATGATGCTTTTGCGCAAAACTTTTATAACTATAAACTTTTTGCTCAACTTGATCAAAGCTCTCAAAGTTTATTTTTGCAACAGGCTGCTAACTTAAGTAGAACATTTTTAAATGTCTTACTCGGTAATCGTGTTATTAACGCACGAGAAAAATTAATAGAGTACAAAAAACTTTTACGCGATTTGGAAATTGCATAATTTTCGCGTATAATGGTATATTATGAAAAACTACGCAACGAGAGATTTACTTTACGTTAAAATGCTTATTTATCAACTAAGTATTTACACATCGTTGCGTCGTCTTAGATACCTAAAAATGCTATAATATGGTATCTTTTTAAAAACATGTTACTAAATTGTTAACAAAATTGTAGTTCAATTTTAACTTTAATAAGGCTAAATTTATGTATGGTAAGTTAACCAAAACAAAGATTAAAGAGGGCGTTAAAAGAGCATTGGAAAAAGGGGTAAGAGTACGTTTATCAGACGGTAATGCTCTCTTTCTAGAAATACCTCCAAAACAATTGGGCAGAGGTACTTGGTACTATTATACACGCGTTAATGGCGTGACTAAGAGAATTAAAATCGGAGATTATGTCTACGATAGTAATCTAGGCATGTCCGTAGAAGAAGCTCGCGAGGCTACCTATTTAAAACGAAAAGAGGTACAAGAAAATCGCGAGCTATCTATTTATCCGACAGTGGCTGAACTTAGTCAATACTATATTTCATCAAAAGAGAAGAAACTATCAGAAAATTCTTTAAAAACTTATAAATATTTAGATAAGAAACTTAAAGAGATCTCTTTAAGTAACATAAAATCGATAGATCTCAAACCTAGCTTATTACGTGAAGAGTTTAAAAAATTGTCAAATAGTGGTGCTAGGGTTATGAGATCTATATATAATTATCTCCTATCAGTGTTATCTTTTGCGGCAAAAGAACAGTTAATAAATCCAATTGAGCTACCTGATTACAGTAACTTACTTTTTGAAGATCATAAAGTTAAATCACACAACGCGCTTGAGTTTTCTCAGATGAGTGATTTTATTAATCATATAATAAATGGCGATTTTAATTATGACCAACTTCGTCTAACTGTGTTAATTATTTGCACGGCTTGCAGGATGAAAGAGGTGCAAAATCTAAATTTAGATGAGTTAAAAGGTAACTGGTGGATAATCCCAGAAGAGAGAATGAAAGCCAAAAGAGAACATCAAATATACTTAGTTGATGAACTCAAACCTTTATTTTATGAGTTTAATAGTGGTTATGTAGATCGAAATATAACTAAGCCCTTTAATTGCACATTTCACGGCTTTAGAACTACGTTTATGACCACAATGTATCAGAGATATCCTAATTATGAAGCGGCGCTATCTGCTTGTATTGCACACGGTAAAAAAGTAGTTAACCAAGCCGATAAGTTTTATAACAGATATGAGTTTCAAACAGAAAAAGAATTTCTCTTTAAAGAATGGTTTAAGCTCTTAGTTGAGAATACAAATATTTTGAAGTTAATCGATAAACTTAAATAGGTGAAGAATGTTAAGAATATTAATTATTGAGGGCGCTGATAAGGTAGGTAAGTCTTACTTTATTGACAAATTGCAAACAGTGCTAATGGGTATCAATGTCCATGTTGTGTCAGACTTAAAACAAGATTTAATCTTTACCAAGTGGCTACGTGATTACATTGGCAATGGTAACATTAAAGAGCTTAACCCTTTAAGTCAAGCTATTCTTTTCGGAGTAGCTGGCAATAATAACTTGCATTTTGATTTGCAAAGAATTGCCGAGGAATTAGAGGTGGGTAATCGTGAAGATGAAAAGCATTTATTTATCTTAGATAGATCTGCCATTTCTAGTGTAATCTATACTTTAGCAAATCATATCAGTGAACAAATTAAGATAACAGATCAGGATCTAATTAATCCAGATAATTCTGACTCCCTCAACTTGTTTGATATGGACAAAATTAATCTAATGATTGAACAACCCCATATCAAGCGCACGCTTGACTTCATAAGAGAGTTGAGAAATAAAGAGTTAAGTTTTAAAACGAGGTCAGGCAAAGTTGCATATTGTCCGGGGCTCTTGTTTATTAAAACAGAATTAACTGGTGTACAACTACAAAGATTAAAAGGATCATCTGATTATTATGAAGATGAACAAAAGCAGATAATAGTATCTCTTTTATTTAAGAACTACATACACAACCATAGAGCAAGAGCGCTCAATAATTTAGTACCGAAATATGGGTGTGAGTTTAATAATTTATTGTTGCAAAAATTAAACAACAAGAACTTAGTCACAGACGTAGTCGTTGATAATTGTTTTTCAACGCACACAGGAGATGAGTTCTCACTAATTTGTGCAATGCAAAAATATGGTACTAACACACTGGAGTGTGTTGCTGACGTCGCTGAAGTGCTTAACTCTGAAAACTTTTGGGACGATAAGCTTTTAGGATTATAATGTTCTAGCCTTTAGTTCTTATTTTATCTTGGTGGTCAATAAGAACTAAATTTTAATGCCTACTTTTTCAAGTAGGCATTTTTTTATTGCTTAAAATAATTTTGTTAGCTTTAGTTGGATTTTTTAGCCTTAGCTTTCTTAGCTTTATCCTCTTCGGCTTTTCTCAAGGCAAGCTTATACAGATCTGTAATAAACTCCGGAGCATACTCACGTACTTCATCATAGAACTCATCTGCTTCTTTACCAACTAAATCCTGAAGTTTCTTCTCTTTCACTCTTAAGGTCAGATAGCTTTCGAAGTGGTTCAGAGCTTGCGCTAAATTTAACGCAACTTCTTGATTTTTAAGGATATCCTCAATTTTGTCAGTTGCGGTAACGTTGTTTAGTAAGCAGTACTTGTAAATTTCGCTAGTATTTGGTAACTTGTCAGGTTTATTTTTGTACTCACGTGCTTCTAGTAAAAACTGACGTTCTAATAACTGATCAGAGAAAGTGTTACGTGTTTGCGTAACCCACTTATCCGCGCGTTCGCGGATAATACGCATAGCTTCTTCCACTGCTGAAGAGTTAACATAACTTAAGTACAGTTCTCTTTCCTCTTCAGTTTGCACATACTGCTGAAGATCTCTATCCCAGTGGGCAAAATCGTCCTCAATGTATGGCTTAGGTGGTAGTGAGGGATAACCCTCTCTATCAGGTTGAACATACTCCAGATTACTTAAGTAGTAATCATAATCATCTTCATCAATTTCTAAACTTGTTAAAGTTGGCGCTAAGGTGGTGCCATTTGTTTTGTGAAATTGATTTGTATCTGGGTCATACCAATATTTAACTTCAGTCATAGTTCTCCTTTATCAAATTTAAAATCCAATTGCAAACCAAAGAAAGCTAACTCTATTATTGCTTAGCGTTTCTTTAACGTAAAAAGTAAAGCCCTCTTTATCGTTTAAGTTACTATCTTCATCAAGGTAAACCTCTGTTTTGCCGGCTTTACTTGCAAATGGTGAAAATAACACAAACATACACTGGTTATCAAATGCCTTGGTGAAAGTAACTCGTTTTTTAGTATTTACTGGATTAACATCAGAGTATAAACCTTTTTTTATAGTTAGCCCGCCGGGTTTTGATGAAAATTGCTCATTAGTACCGTTTGGTTTTTGTTTTGCGCTTATAGTTGCTTCAGAGTTGTAATTTCTTGGACTATTTTCAAAGAAAGCAAGAGCTAGAAGTACTTGCTTTAATACGTCCATAGTTACTAGCTGATTACTTTCATTATTAAGATCTGCTGAACTTTTACCAGTCTGATAAATGGTTAGATCCTTTAAGAAATGTTCTGGACTATGGTTCTGTCCAGAATTAGCTGTGCGCTGTGCATAGATTGCTGGTAGAGCATTCTCCCATGTGTAGTCAGTTGTCCAGATATTCTTGTAATTACTCTTTCCTGTGTCAGTGATGTAATTTAAGCTCTTATAATTACTATCAAAAAATACCTGCCCCTCTAGGTTGGTAGCTGTATTGGGGGCTTGCATGGTTAATGAGTAAGTTAAACCTGCTTTAAAAGTATCAAATACATCAATAGGATTATGATCTGATCCTATAATCTCTAATAATCTAATCGCCATTTAAATCCTTAATTTGTGTAGTAAACGGTAAAATTTACTCTTGCAGAAATAGGTTTGTTTTCTAAGTCTACAGTAGTCGCCTTAAAAGTTCTCTTATTGCTACTTACGTCGTCATCATAACGTACATAAGCCTGTGCATTGCTTGGGTTTGTGTTAGTTATTTCAGTTCTTAAAATGTTTACCATTTCAGTTGAACTTACAACTAAAGTGCCCTCTCCTTTGCTATTTGTAACAATCGATAAGCCTTGAGTTTTCTCTTCTACGGTTGTGCTATTTCTAATAACCTCAATAGCGGTAAGGTCGTAAATAAGTGAGTTTAAATCTTCTTTAGCTCCATATTTAAGACCTAAGGCTAAGTTATCCTTATCCAGATAATACCCACTAGTGCTTTTGGTGGTTATTACTTTTTCAACATTTACCCCGCCAATTGTTACCCCTCTAAGTAAAAGCTCATCACTATTTTTGATTAAATCTTGTTCACTCTTATCTAGACTTTTAAAAGATACAACTGACTTGTAATCCCCAGCCATAGCAAAGTTATCTGGATCTCTCCAGGAGCGATTGTTAACGGATTTTATGCGATAAGTTTTTACCCTGTCGCCTGTAAAAATAGCTCTGTAAGTTGCTGGAGAAAATGCAACTGTTCTGATCTTAGTATTGTTTTCACGATGATAAGGTCGTCCACTATTGCCCGGCACAGTTAAACGCGAAATATCAATAACATAGTTAGGTATATTAACCTGTGTAGTGTTATTGCTCTTTATACTAACTGACCCCTTTTTAAAATATTGAAAATCATAAACATTGAAACATCTGAACTCGTATGCGTATTTTTTCTTTGATAGTTCACTAACGCTGAAAATTGGAGTTTGCACTTGAGTTCTAACTTCTTGATTATTCCATAGAATGGTGTACTTTAAAAAGCGCCAATTGGTACTCGTTTTGTCCAGTATTATCCAGTCAGGTTTAGCTTCGTTATCATTAACTAGCATAATTTGCGCTGAGGTGCCATTAATATCCACTTTAGCTTCTGGTGCGTTGCCAGAGATATTAAAATCAACCTCTTCAACAAGCTCATACTCTTTTCCAATTAAGCTAGAATATTCTACTTTGTAAGATTTACTCTCCCTTAAACGTAGCACATCAAAAAGATCGTACTTAAACGTAATAGAAGAGCTTTTAGTCGAGAATATACTTTTGTCCGTCTTAATGGTTACATCGTTCAATTTGACCCTTATATTTGCAAATAAAGGCACATTAACAACCTGATCATTGCTTGGTGTATTAATCTCTAATTTGTTATTACCCCTTACGCTGTTATGAACATATAACTGTGCGTATTGGGTATCAACTTTAGCGTAAAAAGAACAGTCAATAATGCCCCAGTCATCATTCTTGTAATTCTTAGGTAATAGTTGATTAATAGCACGATTAACAGGTACAACTTTACAATACAGAGGTCGGTAATAGTAACTTACGCCGTCGATGTCCTTACTTAAAAGAGAGCTCTGAAGTTTTAAAATTTCGATCTCATTTGCTGAAAAGGTTGCATTTATGCGTGCAGAATTACTTTTGCTTACATCAATAACAACTATCTTGTTATTGCTTTCAGTTAGAAGTTCGCTCGCATTAGTACGTAAGTTTTTAGGGTCAGAGCTGAACATTAATTTAACGTTTTCTATGTTCTTCTCATTGATTACATCTGTAAAGTTAACAGAGGTAGAAATGTTAATGTTTGAACGGGTAGATTTCTTTGTAACAATACTTAGATTATTAATCTTAGGTTTGCTAGGTACTAAGCTAGGTATGTTAATTTTGTAATCAAATTTTAAATAACCAGACTGGTTAATTGTGTCATTAATTACTGGATAGATTAAAATTTCAGTATCAGTCACTGGTAAACTTTGATCGCAAACAAAAATAATTTTGTTAGTGTCTGTTATCCCACTAAATAGTGCGCTTTGAGTTTTCTTATTACTAACTAACACGCGGTAGTTAGTACCGTCTCCTCGTGACTGATCGCTCCATGTAATAGTAAGTTTAACTTGACCATTACTTAGAGATAAATTAGCTTTAGCACTGCTAAGATTACTAACTTGCATTTGTAATCCGTAGTTGTTAGACTCGGTTGTGAAACCTATATCAACCTTACCGTCTACAACGTCAAACTTGACATTACTATATTTTTGTGCTTGGTAAGTAATTGTATGGTCAGGGCTAATCGATTTGCTAATAATACGATAGTATGACGGGGTGAAGTTTGTGGTGTAAACCGTATAAGTATCGTAGACTTTTGGCGGTGGTGCTTCAGTGATATCAATGGTTACGTAATAACCTTTATCATCTTTTTGCAAATCGTGTAAGTCATAAGTTAAAAGATCTTTACCACTTGACACTTGAAGATAAATCTTTTTCTCTTTTTTAAGTTTATCGTCCAAGATATCAAAGTATAGATTTGCGGTGGTGCCATTTGTTGTGATTGCTTTAAAGCGACCATTAGCATACATACCTGAAACAATATAATCAGAGATTGCAACCACATCGCCAACCTCTACCATAATGCTGTCATAATTACCAGTAAAGCTTACCGTATTAGTTTCAAACTTCTCAACTGCTAAGATAAATTTTCCATAGCGTATTGCCTGCTCTTTGCTTGTGCAACCTGTTAATGTCACACTTTTTGAAGCACGATAATCGCTCGCGTTTTTACTATCATTTACGAAAACTGAACTCGTGTTATAGTCATTATCTGGATCGCTATATTTAACCTCAACTCTCTTGTTACGTGTACGTAATGCTGAACCTTGGTAGGTAAATTTACCATTAATTACGTTTGAGTTAGCAAACATATAAACATGGCTTTGCGGTCGCTCTATGAGCATTTTAATTCCGGTATCGCTATCTACGATATTGGCACGACATTCCCCCGCGATCTGATTGATAATGTTAAACGCTTTAGCTGTCTTTGTAATTACCCCGTTGAACGTCCATCTCGGTGTACCGTCAACTAACTCATCACAGTATTGTGCACAGTTATAAAAGCTCCATTTATCAACTTTATCTATTGGGATTTGTGCGCCTAAGCCAATGTAAAGATCTGTTAATAAATCGTAAATTATCCACGCAGGGTTGTTTGTCCAGTCAATCTTAAATTTACCGTCCCATTCTCCAGTGTATTGACGAGAATAAGGATTATAGTTAGTAGGTATTTTTACAAGACGCCCATAGATATGAAATTTTCTAGTTGGTTCTTTGGTATAGCTTTTATTGTCCCACACACTAGTAACATAAGCTAAGGACGGGTACGACGGAGTATATTCTCTAACGGCTTGAACCCTGCTAAATTTCAACGGGTTAGAGCGGTTTGTGTCGTCTTCAATCTCTTCATTTTCACGGTAAACTGTGATAGTTAAAGGATATTCTTCATCACTTGTGACGTAGTACTTAAAACTAAATTCCTTATCATTGGTCCACTTGCCTGTAATGGTGTCTTTGAAAAGAGTATATTTTTCCCCTTGTGCATTAGTTACTTCAATTTTTGCTTTGACTTCTGCGTCAATTAACTGTGGGATTAACAAAACTACTTCAACATAAGAAGCGTTAGGGTAATTAACTGTTACAACTGCTGGGGTATCTTGATGAACGCTTTTATCTACTTTCTTAGTTACACTAGGGTAGTTATTTAAGTAAGGTATACTTTGGGTTGCCCAGCCGTGCACTAACTCACTTTGCACATTAGGCAACATTTTGATACCTTTAGCGTTCAAGATAGGTGTGTCATCGATGTAAATACTTCTATGCCCGTCAACTAATCCGCCGATAGGTCCAATAGATAAAACATCTATCACATTCTCCTGTTGCACTAAGGTATTGGTTGGGTAATCTATCTTAGGCGTAACGCTTCGCTTAAATAATCTAGCAACTAATTTCGAACCTTTAGAGGTGTCAGGTACAACTCTCTGCTCAACCTTTTCGACCCCACTAGGTATGTTTGCCTTAAAGCTTCTAACTAGTTTTGCTATCTGTGAGTTCTGTGAAAGAATTTCATTTAATACTCTTTTACCAGAGCGACTAATACTCTGGGTTAGGGTGATGTAACTTTTAATATCTAGTAGAATTTCATTCTGTTTTTCGTGGCTACCATTAAGGTAGCTAGCACGATAATAATCCAGTACGTGACTATTAAAATTTAAATTATTAAGAGCTAGTGCCCAACCGTAAAATTGAGAGAAATAAGCCCCCTCACTTTCGCTGTAAGATTGTAATTTTGCAAGCAGTTCCTGAACATCTTCGCGCTTATCAAATGCTTCCTGCGCTTCTCTAACCAGCACATTAATTAGGTATTGCGTCACGTTAATAAAAGCTTTACCATACTCACTGTAATAGGTAAAACTAAAACGTTCTTTAAAGAAATCTAAGGCGTCAGGTTCTGAAAAGCGCAAAATATCATCAACTTGCTCAATATACTGAACTGCAATTTTATACAATTCTTTATAAGGTGGCTCTTTACTAACCTTAATTTTGTAAGGAGATAGATGTAAGCTTTTAAAAGCTAATTCTCTCTCGTTTAACTTCTGAAATAAATCATCATTTTGTACCTCAGACATTATAAGGTTCCCCCTAACTTAACGTAATTCTTCTTAGCTTGTGCAAATGTTTTTCCACTTTTTCCGTCTTCGCCAATCTGGTAGTACGCCTGTGCAATTGCTAACTCTAAGTATGCTTCTACTTTCTGAAAAGTCTCATCTTGTGTCAGATCTTCAAAAGCAAACTGGGCACTAATTAAGTCCTTAGTTGGGTGAAGCCAGTAACGGGTATAAGTATACCTATGTATAGATTGCCCCCCAGATTTATCATTGTATCTCCCATAAACAATGTAAGAATATTGTTCTGTTGAGATTTCATAACTATAGTAGCTATTGCCATTAATCTTACTATTACGCTGATTTTGAGTTTGTGTTAAATGGGTGGCGCTTCTATTATGATATCTCTTAATATTCTCATCTTTGTATACGGTTACATCAATACGATAATCTTGATATTTCTTTTCAAGCATAGTGGCTCGTTCATTGCTTAGCTTTCTTCTTTCTTGCTCTTCGATAGCAATGCTTGCGAAGTCAATCGTACGCTGATGTGCGCTGTATAAGTCGGCGTAGTTTACTTTTTCTTCTTCACTTTTACCAGTGTTAATTTTCTCTAACAATTTAGTTTCTGCTTGAGTTTGTTCAGTGCTAGGTTTGCTTAAAATCTGACTATTTAAGTGCTTAGATAACACAACCGAACCGGTCTTAATTTTGCCGTAAACGATAGGGATAGTTTTGCCCTCTATATCATTTTTCATGTTATTTGTAAAGGCGTCTTTACCCTCGCCGTCTTCGTCGTTATTCTGTGTAGTGGAGTCAGTTCCTTTTTTCTTTAAGCCTAAAATACTTTTGAAGACATTTACCACGCCCTTAAAGAGGTTCTTAACTCCTTTCCAAATTTTGCCAAGAAAGCTAGCCGTATAAACTGGGATAATATGCAGTTCATCTTGATCCTTTAAGACAACATCAACATCTTCTAATGGCGTTAAGCTGTCGTTTAAAAGGTAGATAAATACTATACCCGCCCCCTGCATGCGTTTAAATTCATTTTTAAAGCCTTTATAACGACATTCAAGGCATTCTGCTAGTTCTCCTATTGATCTAATATTTACGTCGCAATACGGGGCAAATTTGCGTGCTAAATGGCTGTATAGTTTCACTCTCATAATCTACTCCTTGAAAATATAAATATTCTCTTTCTTGGTTACCCGCTAAAAACAGATACCAACCCTCGCTCGAGAATTGCATTTGAGCGTAATCTTTTTCAGAAAATTCTAATTTACCCTTAGCAGGATGAGAGTGAACAATTGCTTTGAGCGTACCATTCTTAACGTGCTCGAAATACTTCTGTGTAGCAAAATAAGCTTTATCTTCTTCAGGATCATCTGCTGTGACATCAAGCAATTCTATAGATCCGTTTTGTATGTTCTCAATAACCAACACACTGATTTCTCCATTTGGATATTTATCTGCTAAGGCTTGTAATTGCTCTGCTTGCTCTTTACTCAGTTCCAACTTCAACCCCTCGAAATCTGTCTGTATTATTTAATTCTTTACAACGTTTAAATGTTTTATTGCATTCTGTTTCCTCCCCAACATATGCACAATCACGATCTCCTAAATCATTAGGACATAGCTCACGGCAATCTATTGGAGGTAAGGTTCTCTCTTGGTCTAAGTAAGTAACAATCTCTAACACAAGTTTATCCACATCGTATGAGCTAAACGCACTGATTTGAAATTCTTTAGACCATTCTGGGGACTTAATAATTAAGTTATCTTTGTAGATAATAGTTACTTTTACACTTCCGCCGATGAAGTTGTCATGCAATGCAAAAAGTGAAGCAAACCTTTGGTTAAGGTTACTTAATTGAACTTTGTTTTTACTGTTGCTAGCAATCTCTTCCTGCAAATTACTAAACTTAACGTTAAACGGTTTATATGGGGTTCCGTTGTAATTTAGAACCCCATTCCCTGCGTCGTAGTTAGTTAACCACATGTAAAAGTGTTCAAAATCTTCGTTTAATGTTGTCTTAGCAAATCTTAGATAAATATCAAATAAGAAAACTAAAGGCGCTCTGACCACTAATTAACTCCTTTAAACTTAAACGCAATAGAAGCCTCAACGGCATTCTTTTGCGTTACAGTTGAAACTCCATCACATACCACTACGTATTCCTCCCTCTTGCCTAAGACCATAGGGCGAACGATAAAGCTAGTTCCATCCTTGTAGTGTCTAAGTAAGAAATCCCTAACTTTTATAATCTCTTCCACTCTGTGGTTCATCGTTGCACTTATTTTGATACTTGGACCATGAGGGTCTTGAGAATACCTTTCAGAGTAACCAAAACCATAATCATGCTCTTTGGTAGTATTCTCATGACTAAACGATACGCCATTAGGTAATTCCCAAGCAAATACTTCTAATTCTTGATTACTCATCTACTTTCGTACCTCGTTGATCTACGATAAAAATATCAAAGTTTCCGTCATCATCGCCTGCAACCTGAACTTCTGCATCAGGCAAATTGTTATACACTGTAATATTTACATTCTTACTAGTAATATTTAACTTCTTATTCATGTGCTTACCTCATTTCCCTTTCTACCAGAGCATTAGCCACTTCTTCACGTACTTTGTTAGTTATGTAGATATCTAGATCTCCATTTTCTTGACGTGTTACTTCTGCGTCTACGTCTGAAGAATAGTTATAAACGTTAATAGTTTGAGCAAATCCTTGATCTGAACCAGAACCGCTTTTGCTGTTTTTACTACTTGAAGATGTGAACTCTAACGTTTGATTATTAAGCTTATCTAAAAAGTCAACCCCATATTTTGAGGTAGCCTGTGCATTAAGAACATACTCCTGACCATGCACAACGCCGGCGACTTTATTAGTACCAACATTACCAGTGTATCCCCCACTAGAGAACCCCATAATTGCGCCGATAGGGTTAGCCCCTAACATTCCAGTATTACCGGATTGCATAGCCGCCTGACCGGCTACGTTAAACGCTGTAGCAATCGCTTGACCTGATCCCGGCACGATGTAATTCATTGTAGTTAACAGCGCTGAGACAATTGCGGCCTTAACTAACATAGTCGCAATACTTTTGGTAAATGAAGATAATAATTTTCTTAGAGAACCTTGTCCTGTGACTACCATTTGCGCCATACCGTCAACTACTGAACCGAAGCCTCTGGTTACTGTATTCTGAAAGTCTTGGATAGTAGGCATTGCTTGCTGTAAAGATTTCACAAATAAGTTTGTATTATCTTCAGTTTTAGCTTTAAGCTTATCCTCTAATTCCCAACGTTCCTCGTAACTCTGACGTAACATTTCCATTTCTTCATAATCCAAACCCATTGACATTTGCTTAAGTTCGATCTCTCTTTCACGTTGGAGTAGACGTTGTTCTGCAATCTCTTGATCTAACCCTTTTAAAGATAATTCAAATTGTAAGCGCTCAATTGTTTGGTCATTTTCTAGCATTGCTCTTTGCGCATTTGTAGACGCATTAATGTGATCAATTTGCTCTGCTAATGCACGATAGTTGTCAATTTGCGACTGGGTTAAATTACGATAGCCCTCTGCTCCAGCTAGAATTTTTGCATTAACCTGATCTAACTGGGTCATTTGAGTTCGACCAGTCTCGAGAAGAATTTGATATTTAGCGTTTGCTTCTGAAATAGTTCCCTTAAGCTGATCTATGTTTTGCTGATACTTGCTGATGACTGCTGTTGCTGTTTTATCAACTACAGGCGCCTTGGTAGCAACCTCTTGAGGCTTATCGTTATTTTGCGCGGCTTTTAGGTTTTTAGCTTCATTAACTTGCGCCTGCATTTCCGCAGTTATTTGCTGTTGTGCTGTAATCTCTGCTCGTAGTGCATCGACCCTCTGTTGAGCTGCTTCGGCTAAATCCCTAGCTGCTACTCCTAACTTTTTATAATTATCTAGATCTTCCTGTGCATCTTCGAGCTGTTCTTGTTTAGTCTTTATTAACTCTTGACCGTTTTTAATTAACTCCTCACCTCTAGCTATCCTATCGTCAAGGTTCTCTATTTCTGCTAAATTATGTACACGAGAAGCGTCTGCGAACTTTTTATAACTGTCGTAAGACCTTGTTATCCAAGTGTAAACGCCTTTAACTGCTTCAACAATACCCCACATAACGGCGCCAATTACTGTTGACTTAACTAGAGTATCTAATGCTTTAAACGCAATCCCTAACGCTGTGGTTGCTGTCGTTGCTATCCCTGTAGCTACTGCTTTAGCTGTTAAGGCTGCCTTTGCCTTAATACTTTCAACAGTTACGCTTCTTAGATTTGTCACTACCTGCTTAAGGCTTCCAATAAATCCAACAGTTGGCTTGTCCAGACCTTTAAAATACTCAATCATTTGCAAGGCTTTATAACCTGCAAATACCGCTAACCCAGCCTTAGCAACTTGAAGCATACCCTCAAAATTATTAGCAATAGAGAGGATTACATTTGCCAAACTTTCTGATACAAAATCATTTTGCCCAATAAATTGAGTAAATTTATTTTTGAGTTCAGTGATTGCAGACCCTACTGATACCGTTACCTTGCTATAAATTGCGTCGGTTTCAGTTGCTGTTGCTTGTAAGGCGTGAACAATATCCTCGGTTGTTAATTTTGAGCTATTTGCGTACTCTTTTAATTGCGAGGTAGTCATACCCATACCGCGGGCGATAGCGTCAATTAAGCCCGGAGTTTGCTCTGCCACAGAGTTAAAGTTTTGCCCAGATAAGTAACCCATACTAAGGGCTTGAGAGAACTGAACCATAGAGTTCTTAGTCGCTTCTGCGCTTGATCCCCCGATAGCGATAGCTTTGGTTAAGGTAGTAGTAATCCCTAAAAGATCCTTCTGTTTTAACCCTAATCCCTCGGTACTTTTACGTAATGTTACGTAAGCCTCTGTAGTTGCTTCAATTGGTTGACGAGCGTCAGAACTAACTGCAAAAAGCTCATTCAAAATCGTAGTGGTACTCTCTGCAGGGTCTTTGATAAGGGTCAATTTAGTTGTAAGATCTTGGTATGCAACTGCTGAACTTTTAACCTGATCAAAGCTGAAATTAATTGCAAATAGACCTGCTAACTTTGTAAATAGTCCACTAAAATTTCCCTGCACATTACCAGCAACATTACCGAAGTTATTCAACTCTTTTGAAGCTTCATTTGTTTTGTCCTTTAACTCTTCAATATCTTTGGTTGAGTTGTCTACTTCAGTACCTAGTTCTTTAACTTCTTTTTTAGCCTTATTTGAAGAGTTGCTTAGGTTATTAATGTTTTGATTTGTCGCATTAATTTGACTGGCTAAGCTACTTAAAACAGAGCCTAATTTACCACTTTCTTTGATAATTTCTAAAAACTTAGGTAGTTCGCCAATTATCTTTGATTGCACTTCATACACGGACGGCAAAGCCTTGCTAATTTCGTTTAACGATTGTAAAAAAGCGGGCATTTTTTCCGTGAAAGTGCTTAATTTTTCGTTAACATTGTGTAGTTTGTTAACTTGGTCGTTAGTGATTTTTAAGGGGTCTTTAGTTGCATTATCTAAGTTATTGTTTAACTTTCCCACAGTATTAGATAAGCGACTAGTTTCTTCTCTAGCTTTCTTTGCTGAAGCTCGTGTGTTATCGATTTTTTTATCTATAGCTTTTAAATCGTTGCTAATAGTTTTTATATCTTTAACACTACTCTGAAAAGATTTAATTGTGGTTAGGTATTTTGAGATACTGCTACGCTGTGCGTCCACGCTTGCTGTAACAGTACCTAAATGATTTTTTAACTTTGCAAAGCTATTAGCTGTAGGGGTAACTGACTTATTCAAGCCCGACATTTGCTCCCCTAGGTTAACTAATTTACGGACTTGTGTATCAGTTACCGGGAGCTTAAACTTTGCATTTCCTAACTCCTTTAAGGCGTTAACATCTTTAATGGCATTGCTTGAGCTTGTTAATCCTTTGCCTATGCTATCTAACGATCTAGCAAATGTTAAAGATCGTTCATTAACTCGATTTATTAAGGTATCGTAATCACCCAAAGAGCTGACTGCAGAGTTAAAACTACCTGCTAAGTTGTTAGTCTTAACAGAAACCTGTTCAATACTGTCAAAAGATTTTTTATTAGCATTTACTAGGTCTGCTAATCCTCCAATACCTTTTTCGATACTGTTTGAGAATTTTTCTACCTTATCCGCGCTTGAGTTAAAGCTGTCGATAGTATCTTTTGTTTGCCCTAAAGCTTTAGAGCCCGCTTTAGCCGCACTTATTGCGCTAGACGTATCAAAATTTAACTTAAAACTGAAAGTTTGCTGAGACGACGCCATTTATAAACCTCCTACTCTTTGAGCATGCCATGGCATGAAATCGTCAACTATAGAATTTTTTGGCGGATTAGTTACTTTTACGTGTGGCGCCGTGACAAGAATTTTGTAGAGTAAAGAAATTATCCCCCCAGCAAGTAGCTCTTTATGTCTGTCTCCTGTAGGAAAGGTTGAGGTATAACGTTGCAACAACTTCATATCCTCAACCTCCATGTTTCTAATTTCTTCAGGCGTCTTTTTTAAAAGAATAGCCAACTCACAAATTAAGATCTCATCACGACTTAATTCTTTGGTTTTAATAAAGTATTAAAGTCTTTACCCTCTAATACTGTCATAAGTAATAAAAAGTTATTATCAGAACCGCCTTTATAGAAGAGAGCTTTTGCTAATTCTTCAGTTAACTGAACATAGTCATTTTTACCGTCTTCTACATATAAATGTTTGCAGTAAAAATCAATAATATCGCTCTCGTATTGTCCTAAATCAACCTCTGCTTTCTTTTCATGCCCATCTTTAAGTAGGTTCTGGATGTGGTTCAATTTTTTTGACCAGATATAGTAATTACCTAGTTTAGGAGAAATATATTTGAACTCAAATTTTTGCCCATTTTCAAACTCAACTGTATAATCTTTATATTCTGGTAAATCTTTTAATAACTTTTCTAAATCTTTTAAACTCATGAGAAAATCCTTTTTAAATTAATGAAAATCAAGAAGATACTAGCCAAACCTTGACAAATTTTAATTTTTATAGTATGTAGTAGGTTTAATTTAGGTACTGGCTAGTTAATAATTAGTTACTATCCATTTTTAGGTACTACCTAAAAATGGATAGTAAACCTAAAACTTGACAAAAATATAATTGTATGTTAGAGAGAAATCTACACTACTTTACAGCGTCTGACCTATGACGCTTTTGTAGCAAAAATTTCATAAGCGTCATTAACTGCAAGCTTAAATGTTCGCTTCATTGCGTCAGAAGAACCAGCGGAGAATTGCATGTCGTCCTTGCCCATAACGGTACCAAAGAAGTAAACAGAATGGACACCTGACAATACATTCTTAAAGGCAATCACTTGCTTATTTTCATAAGCTTCTATTAGTAGGAGATGACTTTCATTCTCCGGATCAAATAAGAGCTCAAAATTAACCTCATTAAATGTTTCATTACCCGCTACTGTTTGCTTCTTAAAGTTTGCAGTTGAAGTCACCTCAATACTATCGTAACTCGACCCAGGGGTTGCGTATTCTGTCGCACTAATTACCTGATCGCTAAATGTGACAACTCTTAGCTTACAACCTGTTACTTTTGCCTTAGCAGTAGCCCAGTCAATAGGTTTGAGTTCTTTAAATCGATTTTTTAAACTTGATTTAATAGTAATCTCTTTGGTATTTGCTTCTACTCGTTCAACTACCCAGAAACCATTTAAACCACTAGGTCCACCCTCTAGCTTAATCGTAGTGCCGTCTAGTAATAACGCAGATACGTTTTGCTTTAAAGTAATTTTGCAATTGTCAAAATCAATCTCGTCCACATCTTGGGCTACTTGTAAAGATTTCTGGATATAAAGCCCAAATTGCGGAGTAAGATAAATTTTTACACCGTCATCTTTTTGTAATTGTGTCATTTAAAATCCTTAATAATTTACTGGCAATAATTTGAACTCACACTGTACAGTGATATGTTCGATATTCTTATCGTTATCTATATTAAATTTTGTTCTACCCGCTATAACAAGTCTATACTTATATTTCTTATAGATTTCTAGATCCACGTCTTCAACAGTATCTAATGCTAGATTTTCAAGTGATACGGTTTTCGGAGCCCTTAACATCCTGAACAGTGCTTCCATATACATGTTTATGGATTTACTGTCACCTTTAGCTTTTGATAGTCTAAAAATAGTAACGAACTGACAATTGTTACTTATAGGATTTCCTAAAGTTAGCTCTTCAACTACAGCGCCTGAAATCTTATAATACAAAGTTAGAGGTACTCTATTGACAGGCTCGTATCGATTTACGTCGGTACTAACTTGAACATTGTACTTGTTAGAGTAATCCCTAATTAACTGGCTCATAGCCTTATTTGCTACTTCAAAAATAATCATTTTTATGGATCCTTTTTGCTTTTGTATAGACCAAGAGCTAGCCTTAAATATCCACGTCCAAAAGTTGCTTTTAGCAGTTTATTATCATTAAAAAAATCTGACATTGCTTCCTCGAACACCGGACTAATATCAACAACTCCTATGTACAAAGTGTTGACATCTCCTCGCTTAGTATAATATTCCACCTTAGTATCGTTAGCAAACTCTTCACTACCAAGGTAAACCTTCGGATTAGATTGCCTTATAACACTTCCTCCATCTTTGAAACGCATAATAAAGCCTTTATCTAGTGTAGTTAAAAGGTCATAAGTATAGTTACCTAAAAAACGAAATTTTTCATGCATAGTGAACCAATAATATAGCTCTATATCGTAATCTTTAGGTCCATAATAGCTAGGCTCATAATGATCTAAACTACTATCTTTCAAATCTACAATCCTAACAGTATCAAATTCTGCAGTTAAAGAGGTAGATGAACCGCTAGAAGTTAATTTATAATCAACTAATAAGCTACTAGTATTCCCCTTTCCCCCGCTAATGTTGTATCGTTCTGCAGTTTTACGATCCAGTCCATCCGGTATTGTCCTAAAGTCACGCCTTAATAAAGCACCTAGAAATAGAGAGGCTTTACTTCCAGCTTTAGCAACAATTGCACTTCTAACTTTATCTAATTCTTTACCACTTAAAATTTCGATTTTCTTCTCAAGGGCTTTCATGTTTCTATTGTATTCTCTTGGGTCAAATATGTCATTTCTTGCCAAGACCTACCCCCTTAAATTAAAAGTTTTTTAACCTGTATATTCTCTAAATCCATCTTCAAGATCATACCCTATGATTTCAAAGGTTAGATAGATATACTCTATTCGTCTATTCCAACTAATCAATTGATACAATTGGTTACTACCAACTTCTCTTCCCAAAATTTTAACTTCAGGCACGCTTTGAAACATACTAGTATCGTTAAATGATACTATGTTATTTAAAATCTCATCTACACCCTTGAAAGTCTCAAGAAAACGCTCGTAGTTGACTTTTGTTTTGATTTGTGTTAGACGTGGTTGAGCTCCTAAGATATCGGACTCAGTTCTAGGTTCATTATCTTGAAGTACGTTTGCTTTAATAGTTTTAAATAAACTATCTCTATCCGCTTTTTCTTGAGTAAAATCTAAATATTTATGACCCTCAACGCATATCTCAAAATCTTGCCAATAAACGCGTTCTATTTGCTTATAAAAGCCTGATTTACGTTTTAGCTTACTAAATAAGTTCATAGCTCATGATAGTTAACTCTTACCCATTCACTATTCGTGAAATGAGTAAGAGAAAAATTATAAATACTAACCAAACTTCAGCATTACTTCTACCACTCTATCTGTGCCTTGAGTTTGTGGAGGAGTAAATACATAACCAACTACTGGATTGCCTGCACCAGTTCCTTTTTCAGTCGTCACTGATTTGGTCGTTTTATCGAAATACACCTTTTTACCTTGGGTAAAAGTGTCTCCGTCTTTAGCTTTAACTTCAAAAGATCCATATGTGTAAATAAGAGCTTTCTCTCCTACTTCGAAATCTTTTGAGGCTACGCCTACCACATCACCTACTTGGTATAATTCACCGTTTTCAATTGCTACGGTCGCGTCAAATAATAGTGCTCCGTCATGTCTTACTAAATTAGCCATTATTTACTCCTATTTAACTGTCTTCATTAAAAGTGGTTTTTGTGGTAATAATAGATCTTCAAATTTGCCGTCTGCTTTTAGTTTAACGTGCACAATTTGCTCCGGTTTTTTCACATAAACCACGAAATCCATACGTGAACGCACTTCCACATCTTTTTCTGGAGTGATAGTTACGTCAGTGTTAATCGTTAAAGGTTGAGCTTCTAAAGAGTAAACAACGATAGGATTATCCGGCAGAATGTAGATATCTAACGGGTTTAAAGCTCCGCCTTTTCTCTCCGCGTTTGCTTTCTCAAGGTTGGAGTCATAAACTCGTGTAAATGCGTTATAGAATGGGTTACTTTCGGCATTTGCAAGCCCCGGCACTGTAGTATTATCCATAAATGGATTAATTAGCGCTTCTAATTGACCTGAAGCTAATAAGTACTTCGGTTGTGCATTGTAATGAACGCCGTTTTTATCTTTTAAAGTAACAAATTTTTGTTTAACAGTAGTTAGAACGTCATACATATAAGTTGGGTTCTGAACTTCGATAATGTTAGCCGTTGCTTTTTCAGCATTAACTACAGCCTGTAAAACTTTCACGCGTAGAGTGTGGATTGCACTTAATGCTAATTTACGCACATGGTCTAGGTACACATCGATTGAGCCTGAACTTTTGCGTAGACTTTCAAAAGTCATGTTAAAACCCAGTTTATAGCTCTTTAAGTTGATAGATTTAGTTTTATAATCTAAACCTTTCATAGGGGTCTTAGCGCCCTCTGTAACCTCTTCAAACTCAAACAGACCAGCTTCCTGAGTAGATACAATAATATCGTTATAGTCTCCTGTTGCTTTGTTTGCAGTTAAGCTTAAGGTTTGTTCCATTGAGTATTCGAGCTCTGCTTCAACTTCAACTCTATAAAATAGCTCTGTTAACTCTTTAAAATCACCACTTGATAAGTTATTTAATGACGGCTCACCTCTAAATTTTTTCTCCCCGAAAGTATTAAATAATACCCCCAGCTTCTGTTGAGAAGTCAGTGTGCTATTTTGTGAAGCATGAGCAAATGCTTCATTTACTCTGTTAGCAACATTCTCATTTTTTAAGATGTGCATTCTTGACTGGATAGCTTTAGCTAAACCAGCGTCATAGCCTTGGTTTGAGATTTCTTTGGCTAATAAATAGCTTACTGCTTGTAATAAAGTAGGTTTTGCATTCTCTGTCTCGGTCACGTGCATGTTGTTAACTTTTACCTCTTTAATTTCCGGTTTATTTAAATTCTGAAGATGATTGATAATTTTATTCTTAGTTTCTTCAACTGAAATGCCTTTCTCAATGCAATCTAACATAAGCTCTGGCATGCCCTTAATATTCAGGCGATCTTTGAACAGATTAGAAATCTTCTTATAAAGCGACGCGTTAGTTTCTCGATTAGAAACTCTCTTTTCTTCCCTTGAAACTTGCGCTTTAGTTTCTGATTTCTCGTCTTCTTTTTCTTCTTCCTGATCGTCATCTTCTTCAGTGTTATTTTCTTCCTCGACTTCTTCGTCTTCTTCGACTTCTTCGTCTTCTTTTGCAAAATTATTAGCTTTTTCTTCTTTTTCCTCTTGCATATCTTCAGGCTCTTTTTCCACCTGATCCTTTTCTTCTTGCTCTGTAGCAGATTTATTTTCTTCTTTCAAATCTTTATTTGTCATTTCTAAGCTATCCTTGACTTGATTAACAAAGTTAACTAAGCTAGCATTGTTTTGGTAAGCTACGCTATTCTTAAAGAACTCAATCTCCTCTTTATTTTCAGATTTAAGTAAGTCCTCAAAATTATCGAACTGTGAAAAAATGCCATTTAGTCTCGCGTTTTGTTCTTTACTAAGACCCCTATTCTGTGCGTCGTTTTTACTCTTTTGACCATAACATTCAAGTAGTTCCTTGAACGTTTTAAATGGTAAAACTTCTTTTATGTCTACTACTTCATCGCACAGCTTTATTTCCTGCAACTTACTAGGTAAAAGAATGTTATCGTTTCCACTAGTCACATATGACCTGAACAAATTTGTAAGTTGATCCACATGAGCTTCCTCTAAATTTTTACGTTTAAATAAGTTCTCATAGACATCAACTAGTTTGTTGTTCAGAGTGGTCATTAAAGTCTTAAGCTCATCGATTTCTTTAATCGATAACGTGACAAACTCATAACTCACATTGCATGAGTGCACAATCATTTGCGACAAGTAAGACATTCTTAAATGCGAACCACATAATGCAAGAAATGAAGCAATTGAAGACGCCTGAAAGCCAACGCTTACACGCTTTTCTCCGGGGTACATATCAAACAATGAGAGAATTGTCAAGCCCTCATTAATAAATCCTCCGGGGCTATCCAGATAGATATTTAAGGGGGTATTGACATCAACATCATCATGTGATATGAGAGATTGCAACTCTTCAGCAGTAAAGTCATAACCAACTACGCCGATCAAATAAAGATAGTTCTGTTTATCTTTCTCGAAAAACTTAATCATTATTTACCTGATCTTCCTCCTTATTTTCAGAAGTAGCAGTGGCTTCTTTTTCTTCTTGCTCTTGTTCTTGATCTTGGTCTTGCTCTTCTACATTAACAGCTTTATTTCCTTGGTTATCTTGAGTTGCTTTATCACCATGTTCATATATTCCATAGTAAAGCTCTGGGATACCTAACTCTTCGCAGATATGTTTAAAGTTAGTAGTAGATTGAAGATTGTCTAGACTATTAACACCTAGCTCATTTGCTAATTTATCCAGTGTAGTAACACCTAACTGTAAGTTAAGCTTATTAGCAGTTGCGTCTTTAACTGGGTCAATACTTGGCAATCTAGGCTTATTAATAACAACCTTATCTATCCAGTGATAATCACTCTTAGAGATAACTCCCAACTTAACTGTATCTAAGTAGAAGTTAACAAAAGCACTGTACAGTGGTCTAATGATTGCACTAATCAATAGGTCAACTTTTTTGGCCACTTTCATTTCTGTGTAAATCATTGATTGACGTGCAGCAGAATAAGAGCTTTCGAAACTGTTTGAGATACTTTCAGCGTCTAATGCCACCCCACTGGCTACCATTCTGGTCATTGTTTTTATAAACTCACCAGCCGACGGGTTAGTTCTAGTTTGGGCATTATTTAAGTTAAAGTTGAAGCCATTAGGCGGTTTAAAGTAACCAATACTATCATTAATTTCAATCATATCCACATCAGGCTCGTCATCCACTGTGTCAGCACTAGCTTGTGTGAGGATACCTAAGAATTTACCATTTAATGAAGTATTGTTAATTTCAGTAGAAGCGTAAATATTAATCTGCGCAGTTAATTTCAGCACAGGCGCTAATATACTAACGCCACGTAATTGCTCTGGCTCTCGTTTTTCAGCAATATGTAACACATTCTCGGCTTCGACTGAAACATACTGATATAAACTTGGCGGAGTTAATAACCTATCTTTAAAGTTGTAACGGACAGGCATACCTAACTCATTAACTTCGATAGGTAATGGTATAGAATTGCTCTGAAAGTAAGGCTCTGGCTTACTATACTCAAGGCTTTCAGCCGTCCACATGCGCACCTTAAACTCGTGTTTAGCGTAGTCTTTTTTTAGTTCTAAACACACATCTCCGTCTGTCAACCACCTAGCAACAATATGATTTAATAATCCTGTAAAACTTAACTCTTTTGAGTTAATTACAGGTTGTAAACAAAACTTTTGCCACGCAATAGAGAGCTCTTTTGCTAATTCTTCGTCAACTTGTCCATTTTTATCAAGTGGTTGGGGTTGTAGACTATACCCATTTTTACCAACTAGCAAAGCCTGATATTGGTTAATAATTGCCACGCAGAGAGGATTATTTGCGACAGCATTACGTGCTTGTTGCATGAGAGAAAGACCCTCCTGCGCTAGCGTGTCGTTAATATTTCTTCTATCAAACTGTGGCTTATGGTAAGTTGACGGTCTAGCGGCGTCGTAAAGATTAGAAGCTCTATCTCTTTTTTCTCTACGCTCTTTTAGAACTGATTGATCATGCAATTCATTTTCTAAACGAAGATTTTCAATCTGTGCCTGTAACAGCTTTTTTTTCTCTTCAGCTTTGCGTAACTCTTTTTTATGCTTGTTGAAAATATTGAAAATCATCGTTTAACCGCCTTTAAAAATTTACCACGGCGTCGCTTGCTACGTACACCGTTAATCCTTTCGATTTCATGATCCAAATCATCTGACGCGCTATTAAATTGTGCAACGATTGAATTAATCCCAACAAACTCAATCGTACCACCGCCCTCTTCAGCGATAGAGTGCACATGTGAGTTGTCCACACTTAATCGCTCGTCTAATGTTTTAAAGAAACCTTTAAATACGTACAGAAGTTTTCGAAGCTTTCGGTTTTCATGGTTAGGGTCAAGCTCATCTACATCTCTTTTGTACATGTTATAAATTTCTCTATAAGCTTGTAACCTTTCTTCAGCTTCTTCAATAGTCAAAAGCTCTCTATCGTCTTCTAGCTTCTGTCGCCTAGCTTTTAGTTGAGCATACGCCTTTTCACTAATTTTGAGTTGTAAATATCCGTTTTCACTCATTTACTTTTTACCTTAATTAAAATCTACTCTCCCCGATAAATGAAAAGCTCTTAACTTTTTTACCCTTAGTAACTTTTTTATCTTTGTTCTTAGGTTCTCGAGCAGGAGCGTTTAATGTGTTAGTTACAGCGTCATAGCAGTAAGCGTTACCCTCTTCAGCAGTTAATAGCCAATTAGGTCTTGCATTTTCGTCGATTTTAACCTCAATTTTAAGATCCTCAACTAGTGCTAAAAAGTACACAAACAAGTCAATTGCTTCGTTTCGTATACCGTTATAACGTTTTACATAAACCCCACGCTCGTCAAGAGTTTCTGCACTTAATTCTTTAGCTACTTGCTCCGGTATCCCCTTATTGAAAGTAATGCTATAAGGCTCTTCACTGTTTCGTTGTATGATATTAAAAAGTCTATGCTTAAAAAAGTTAGGCACAATTCTAAATATGTTTGCTTTCCAACTACTTGCCTTAGCTCTTGAAGTTACAGCAGCGCCATATCTACACCAGAATTCAATGCCATACACTTTAAAAGGAGTTACTTTATTCTCTCCCTTAACTAAGCGGATCCTGTCGCTTTTACGCTTTTTAACCATTGACCTATAAAAACTATATGAGTTTACAGTAGCATTACCCGCCCCACCAATATCAAGCAATGTGATATAAGGAGCCATAGTCAAATTAGTATCTTTAATTTTTGCTCTATATTCGACTACCATTTTGTCAATGCAATCGTACATACTACTGTCATTAACCGCAGGGTTTATCCTTTTACCATTCCACTCTGTGATGTCAAATCTATCTATTAAAAAATAACGTTTGGATTTAGTTATCGCAAAAATTTGAACTACAAATCTGGAGTCTTTATTACCACACTGTTGGTCTACAGCCGCGACAATCATAACCGTATCACGCGGAGCTACTCCAATCTCATCCTGATCGTTAGACTCCTCAAGTTTTTCTTTGATTACATTTGCGTTGTTTGTTAAGTTGCGAGTTATAAATGGATCACCGAAAACAGTGTTAACGACCGCCTTAAGGTTTTGCTCGTCGCCTGTTTTCTCAAATTGTCTTAGGGCGGATAAATAACGGTATACAATCTCCTCTAAACTGATAAAACCACACGCTGGAGCTCTTAACCAAAACGACGCGGTCTTACTTTCAGTTACTGCACCACTAACATTACCGTCTTTATCAATTTTCTCCCCCTTACGTATCCACTTACCTCGAGGAATTAAAGTTGTTAAACGCTCTTCATCAGTATGTTTGTGAAAACAGTGTGAGCACTCAACTCTTGCAGTACGCGAAGCTAATGTGTCATTAGTTTCTTGTTTATCCCACGTTATGGTTTCAGGAGTTGCCCAGAACCATTCTCTGCAATTTAAACATTGAAAATAGAAGCAGCGCTTATCACCTTGGTTGTATAGAGCAGCAATACCCTCACAGTCGTACGCGTCATGAGGTTCAAGCAATTGCTCTGTATTAACCACTGGGAAGCCCGGAGAACTTTCAGCCACCGCCATGGCGTCAAAGCCATAAGTTGTGGTTCTTGTTCGTCCAAGAGCCCAAGGCGTACCCTCACCGTCAAGGTTTTGATCCATACGGTCGTAGTCGGTAAGTACTACATACTGAACTGTTGTACCCGCTAAGTCTGTAACCGCAGGCTTACGGATCAGCACCCATGAGCCTTTCTTCAAACTATAATTTTTGAGGTTTAAATCTTCTCGTCGATTTCTAATTAAATCTTTTAATTCTGGACTTGCAAATATAGTCGGTTGAAAGTCTTTTTTTGCAAACTCAATCGCTTTCTCCCCACTCATTTGCAAGATCATAATATCGCGCGCCGTGTACATGGCATAACTAGCGAAACCTTTAACCAGAGCTTCTGTTTTACCTGAACGTGCGCACCCCATGAAAATAATTTCATTGTAGTGACGACTGTTAAGTAAATCTATAGGCTCACGCATATAAGCGGCTCTACCTTGAACACTAAAGTCTAAAGGTAAACCAGACTTATTAGGTATCTTCATTATGCGCTCAACTGTTGCGCTTACCGGCTCACGTGGCGGAGGTTTTAAACTCTCAATCAGATCCTTAAATAAGGATTTTAAACTAAGAAGAGGAACTAATTTTGTTACGTTGAAAGTTCTGAAGTTGCCTTTTTTGATAATCTTTTTAACTTCTTTCTTAACAACTCTATCAGTTTTTTCGTCTAACTCTTCTTCGTCTATTTCTCTTATTCTTTTCTTGCCATAAGGAGATGCATCTATTTCATTGAAGTTGGGAAAATCGAATTCTTCATCATTCTTCACCATCGTCTAAAAAATCATCATCTTCATCTGTTATGTAATCCTCATTCTTCTTTTTTTGAGGTACATAATCAACTGGGTAAGGGGCAATTGCATGGATATCTACTCCTAATCCTTCAATTACTTGCGTCAAGGAAATCTCCTCGCCCTCTACCATTGTTATTTCTTCTATAGTCTCCGCTAGATCCTTATAGATCTTTGTTTGAAGTCTATGGATTAAAGGATCTAATAAATCTAATAGTTTAGGTTCAACCCCCTGATCTGTTAATTCTTTTGAGTATCCTGTAAGAATTGACGACAGTTTTGAAAACATAACAAAAATTAATCTTCTCACATCGTCTTCATGCACTAACACTTCAGTAGCTAATAAAACTCTTATCTGAGAATATAATCCTTTAAAAATCTGATCATACTTTGCTGGATTTTTTAAGTGAAGCTTGCCAAATGGTTTGACTAACTTCTCTGAGTAAATATCATCAGAACTGTCTCCTGCTTTGTTTATTGCTCTACGCTTGTCTAGCGTTTGACAATACTCTAAGAACCATTTAAAAAAATCTTTAGTAGAAAAATAATTGCGTTCAATTGGGACTCCAATTCTTTCTAAATTTTTTCTAAGAGTTCTGAAGTCAATATTTAGGTCGTCCGCTACATGCTTACAGTGTAATTTCGCAGGTAGATTTAACTGCTCTTTTTGTGTTTTCTTACTAGACAAAACTCAAACCTCCAGCGAGTTTTTTTATAAACAAAATGCACTTATTAAGACTTTCTAGTTATACAATAATAAGCTACGCTTTTATACCCTTAAGATAGAATTAATTAACTCATGTTATTAATAAAATTTCGAAAAAATGAAAGTTAAAAATTTTCTAAAACGACCAAATTTTTCGTCATCCAAAAATTTCAAAATCTCCAAAATCGAGAAAAATTTAAACTTTTGAACTCAAAAAAATTTATGAAAACTCGCTCTGCATTATGTCTTCTTTTTAACTTTTTTGGCACTAAAAAATCCAAAATAAAAAACCCCGAAATTATCCCAAAAACCAAGCGATTTTTTATCGATTTTTTTAAAATTTTTTCGCAGCAACAACAAAATACCAAAAAAACGGCGTCAACGAGTTGCGTGCAAAAAAAAACACCTTTTGTCTGGTTTGGCGAAGCGCCCCCAAACGCGACGGGTTTTATAAAGTACCTTAGACCTACCTCACCCTCCCTTTATTATGCTTTTAATGTTATAAATTAAAGGTTAGGCTTTGATATAATTATTATATTTTTCTATTAGATAAGGGTAGGGGGGAGGGGCATGCCACCCACCCTCTAGGCCTATGGTATGTTATGGTCACTTGGCTCACCATAACAATGCGAGCTTATCTGATCATGTGCCCCCACCCACATCACTAAGAGCACATATCAGCCTTATGCTTATCCACCCAATCGGATACCTTGCCCGCTTAGATATCTGTCCCACACCTCACTAGCCATGTAAGTTACATAACCAGCTACTCAATGCCCCCTATAATTAATTGTTGCTTTGTTAACCAATTAACTATGGGGCGGATACTTTAGCCTATAGCTAACTTACAAATGGTAATATATTGTTTCTTTACGTCGAGCGTTTGGGCTCATTGTCACACACTTATCAACCATTTGCACGTCACTAAAAGCTTTAGCATTTAGATCATGCTTAACCATTTTCTTAAACAAATCCTCGATCTGAAGAAATCTGTTATTGATGTAGAAGAAGAGATAAGGCGGTCTTATTAACAGCATTAACTCAAGTAAGTCAGCGTAGTTAAAAGTCTCACCCTCTTCAGAATATCCCTCTAGGTTAGTGCCTATATAAGGGGGGTCTAATAAAAACACCACTTTGTCATGTTGGTATTCTTTAGCGGTTAATAATTCTTTGTAATCACAGTGGACTACTTCAATACCGTCTAAATAATCCTCACAAAGTTCAATTTGTTTTTGTGGCACACGGTAATACAGGCAGTTAATGTATTTTAAAAATTGCTCTTTATTTAAGGCAATGTTGCCCGAATAAAGAAACCAAGCAGACAGGAAGCGGTAGTTTACCCCCCCCCCCATTAACTTCTTGATTATTAAGCCAATTTTTAATTTCTGATAGGATGTTCTTATCGTCTAATTTACCCATTCTACTAGGTTTATTCTCTCCGATAATTCTGGTAATGTCAGACCAATTTGACCTTGCCACTGAAATATTAGCTAGCTCATTTGTATAATGATCGAAGTCGTTATATACCACTTTAGCTTCTGGAAACCAACGCTTAGCGTTGTGTGCTAACAATCCAGTGCCACCAAATAGATCAACTATTGTGTAACCAGCACCGTCGGAGTTAGAAATAACCTTTTGTAAAAATGCCTTTACATCTTTTAAGAAATAGCGCTTTTGCCCAAAGTATGGCACAGGCGCCTTGTTGTAAATCTTCATATCTAACAAAAATATTTTTATAAATGGTAGTAGATGCTCTCCTTTCTACTTGCAGATACATTTAAACCTACATCTCTATGTAACATTTGCATATAACGAAATGCTTTAGCATTTAGATTTTGCTCTAGCATTTTCTTTGTAAGGTCTTCTATCTGTAATAACTGATTGTTAATGTAGAAAAGCATATAAGGCGGTCTAATTAGCGTCATGAGCATAAGCATGTCTGCGTAATTAAATTCTCGACCTTGTTGAGAGTATCCTTTTAAGTTAGTGCCAAGATATGGCGGATCTAATAAGAAAATTACTTTATCCTTTTTAAATTCTTCTTTGTTTAAAATCTCTCTGAAGTCACATTGCACTATCTCAAGCCCCTCAAGGTATCCCGTGCAAGGATTAATTTGCTTTTGCGGGATACCATGATAGAGATCATTTAGATGATACAAGAATTCTTCTTTGTCTCTTGCAATACGACCGGAGAATAAAAACCAACAAGAAAGAAAACGAAAGTTTAAACTACTCTCATCTTTAAGAGATTGATTATTAATATAATCTCTAATATCTGATAGGACTTTACTATCGGTAATTTTCTCTTTATGTTTATAAGTTTTACCTTTTAAAATCTCTTTGAGATCTAACCAATTCTGCATGGCGACTGGTATTTTCTCCACCTCTTTAGCATAGTTATCAAAATCGTTGTAGATAACTCTAGCATTAGGATAGAGACGTTTTGCATTGTGAGCTAATAAACCTGAACCTCCAAAGAGGTCAATAATGGTATAGCCGTCACCTTTAGCGTTGCCTATTGCTTTCTCTAAAAAGGATTTTAAATCTTGTAGAAAGTAGCGCTTTTGTCCATGAAATGGTACTGGCGCCTTGCTATAAGTTTTCATAGTTTGAATAAATAAAGTTTAGCTACTTGTTAGTTTTGTACTTTTCTTTTAGGAGGATATCTACAAGTGTGTTGTGTGTTATGGCACACGTCCTTGACGCATTCTGCAAATGAATAGCGTATCTATATACATCTCCCCATGTAGATCCTTTAAAGTCAGGGACTACACAAATAGCTAAAAGTTCGTTAGGCAAGACCTCAATCACAGTTAACTGATTAACTGTGCTACTTGCTTGTTGTTGACTCGGTATTGTTCTCTGACAACCACTTAACAAGATTATCAGAGATAGGGATAGCAGAACATTGATTAACTTTAAGCTCATCGGATAGCAACTCTAGGGCGGACTGAAATGATTTGTTGAATTGTATTTTTTGATCATTAGCTTCTTGCAAAGCTTTCTGCATGTCGAGAATACGTTGACGCATTTCACTGGCATATCTTTGCTCTTGTTCAATCTGCTTGATATACTCACCGTTTAGTTTTGCTAATCGATAAATTTCTTCATTCTTATTAGTTGTTTGGTATTGGGTAATACCCACATACGCTAGCAAAATCATCATAATAAGAGAAGTCGCATTAGTCTGAAAGTACTTAGAGAATAACTTTAAAAAGCTAAGCATTGTTTAACTCCTCCGTAGAATGATAGAGTTTAACTTCATCATTTCTTCGATTAACCAAACCACTTGATACCATACCGCTTACGTATCGCCATACTCTAAATTGCTTATCAACTTCAGGGCTATGAGGTTTTTTATTTAACACCTTTAGCAGAGTGCTAGTGCTAAATCTACCGATACCAATGTTATAAGCTAAGCTATAAAGAGCAGCTAATTGGTTTGAGTTTAATGTACGCTCTACTAAAAGCTCAATCTGTTTCGAAAGTTTATCAACATGCAATTTGATTAGCTCCATACCCTCCTCTTTAGTCATTGGGGTATTCTCATACTTAGCTAGAATTGCCTTATCTGTAAAGCCGTAGCCAATAGTCCAAATACCTGCTTGATCCAGATATTTCTTTTCTCTAAACCCCTCCCACTTTGCAATAAATGGGACAGCTTTAGCTACAGCTAATTTTCTATTTCTTTCTTTATTTGCTTGAGCTCTAGCGTCAATCTCAGCTCTAATTAATTCTTCTTCATCGATGTAATTATTTGTCGTTGTCATCTTTACCTTTAAACTTTAATTTTCTATCTATAAAAATATCGAACACTTTAGTAATCACTTTTTGCACAGCGCTAACTGTGCTATCTATCCCTGCATATCCAACTATGGCGGCCAATACTGGTAAGTATTGCTCTGGTATACCATGGAGAATGCAAATTGGAGCGCCAATATAGACAGCGCTAAATATGAAGAGCACTTCATACCAATATTTAAGAATAGTTCGTTTTCCGTCCCTCTTGAACCTAAACAGGTAGAAAGCTACGCCAATAAGCGCCCATTTTAAACTTTGTAAATTAATAAAGAACTCGATAAAGGTCTGAAAGTCACTGAATACTCTAGGAAGTTCTACGCTTGTCGACTTCATTTATATTTCTACTATTAGAGTTAAGGGATTGCTTGTGTATATGGGAGGATTTATTTTTACTAGGTTTGAAATTTGTGAAATAAATACAACCAATTAAAACCACCATAACCACTACCTGATAATCATAATAGTTGTAGAAACCTACTAAGTAATAGTAAAGGTAGATAAAGAATTTAGAGGTAATCATGCCACTATCATAGTATTGTGATAATGGATAATAGATCCCAAATCTAACCACCTCCAACGTACAAATTAATTTCACTAGCTTGTTCAAAGTAATACGTCCTTATAAATTTGTTGAGCTTGCCATTAGTAACCAGAGTAGCCACAATAAGGTACATAAACATATTAATATAAGCTTTTTAACCCGCATAACGCTATGAATTATCTATCATAATATCATCGTAATACCCCCCCCCATGGGTAGATCCAAACCCCTTGTATGTGTTAAAATCACGCAGTTGTTCGCAATCTATTGGGTACTTACCTAAAGCAATCATTAATTGAGCGTAGTTGAATTTTGAAGAGCCAAACATTATGAACTTATTTTTATTTTGAGTAATTAAGCTAATTAGCTTAACTAGATCCTCAATATTAAACTCACTCTTATAGGCGCTCTGACTTGTGAAAATATAAGGCGGGTCAATAATGAACATAACTTTTGAATACTCTTTATATTGCTCAATTAGTTCATCGTAATTTTGTCTGGTAATTTCTAAACCGTCTAAGTACTCGTATGCACTATAATTACCTGACGTAATTACATTAAAAAATGCGTTCTTTTCAATATGCTCCCACGTAGTGGCGTTAATACTACTAAATAGTAAATTAGCGCCTAATGTAGGTATATCTAGATAACCGTCGAAGTTCTTAATCTTATTGATAATCTCATCTTTATAATCGTCTAACCTTTGCTTAAAAGGCACCACATTGTGGTAAGTAGAATAAAGATCTTTTATCAATCTGTTTGTGTCTTCTATATGTAACAAACGCTCTTCATAGTTATCGAAGTCATTGTAAATAACTTTAGCGTTTGGTTTTAGACGTTTAGCAATGTGAGCTAATAAACCAGAACCTCCAAAAAGGTCAACTATAATCCAATCTTGACCTTGGTCAGGTATCTTGTTTAATGCAAGCTTAAAATTATCTAACATTCTCCTCTTTTGCCCTGTAAAGGGTAAAGGAGCCTTATTGTAAATCTTCATTATGTTTGTTACTAATAAGCTAAAGCTTCGTTTGTTGATTTGTAATTTATTTTTTTTATTTTGTTTACAAATTTGTAATTTATTTTTTTTTACTAATTTGTAATTTATTTTTTAGACTAAGTTTATGATTTGTAATTTATTTATTTTAAACTTAGTTTATTGATTTTTATTTCTTTTTAGCTTCGTTTGAAAGTTTGTAATTTATTTTTTTAGATTTCGTTTGCAAATTTGTAATTTATTTTTTAAATTTCATTTAGAAATTTGTAATTTATTTTTTAGTTTTATATCCACACAAATTAGCCTTAAGTTAAAAGATAAATTTATTAATAACCATAGCTAATCAGTTTATAACTAAATTGAGCTCTAAGTTATTTTGTTAGTTTGTTTTTGTTAAAGGAGCAATTCTGTGTGGATAAGAAAAGAGGAAAATAAGTTATTAATGCTAAAGCAATAAAAGCTAAAGCAAGAGGAAATCTAAGTGGCTTAAGATTTCTTTTTAGTGTTTACTTTCATAGAGTGATCCAATTTAAAACGCTCTTCAAGTTTTAAAAGTTTACCCTCTGTATAAGCTTTAAGTTTTACTTTCATCTCTTTTGTAAGAGGGCGATAGTTTGCAACTTTAGCAGGGGCTTTTTTATTAGCTTTAGCTTTAGCTTTGCTAGCGCTCTTTGTATTTTCTTCTTTACTTATGGTTGCAACTTTAGTGATTTGAACGAAGCACTGGGCGGGTTTAGTCTTATCGATGATATTTTCTATCTTGTAAATCGATAAACGAATAACTTGACTATCATCACACCATACACCTGCCTTGGTCATAGTATCGAAAAGCGTCTTAGTATAGGTATCGAAAAGCGTCTTAGTATAGTTATCTATATCTCTTCTAGTGTTATCACTTGGAGATAAGATAATATTGACTGCATATCTATTGTCTGGAATAGGCTCCTCCCAGAGTTGTTCTCTCATCTGTTTACGGATAAGAAAAATATGCTTATTTCTGAATGCTCTATATATAGGAGTAATTGCCCTATCTTTTTGTTTAGTCCCTTTTTTACCACGTGGACTTCGATAGATATACATCTGATTAGCAGTAACAGGGAAATCTAGCGTTAATAACATATTTAAATTTTTTCAAACAAAAAACGGCTTACCGTTGTGCGATTAACACAAAGGTAAGCCGTTTTTTAATAACCTGTTTGTGAGACATTTAGAAGTCTTTTAAATAGCCAGAATTAAACTTGGGAGTCCCAAGCTTAACCTGACAGGTACTTCTACATTGGAAAATAATATTATAAATCAATAGAAAAATTATAAAACCATTATACTATCTTTCTTTTTTAATATTATCATATTCTGACAACTCTGTCAATACGAAATTTAAACTTTTTTATACTTTTTTTAACAACCTCATACGTTGTAACCTAATAACAGTTTCTTATGAAGTAATGAATGATTTAATAGCTCTGAAGTAATCAGAACAAGTCAGAATTATTTAAACCAAAAAAAACGGCTTAAATGTGCTACTAACACATTTAAGACCGGAAGGACTTGAGAATTGTATGTAAAAAATTAAGAAAACAATGAATTTGAATAAAAATACTTCAAAGTATAAATTGATCAAAATGAATGCCCATAAAATTAAGAATAACCTTATGATAAAGATAAGGAGAGTTTGATTTATAACTATGAAGATAATACTTATTATATCCAATTTTTAATATCAGTTTAAAGTTTTTAATGATATTTAGACAAAATATCCAAGCGTTGTGTAAGTTTATTTTTAAAGGTTCAGAAATGGTCAGAAATATTTAAGCCTAAAAAAAGTCCTAAAAGTGTTATTAACACATTTAAGACCGATTAGGAAATTTTTAGGGAATTTAAAACTTAAAAAATATAATAACTAAGAGAACTTAATTTAAATTTTCATTTGATAGTAATCCCTTATATTATATTAAATTTAAAATTTAAAGGGGAAAGTTTTTATGATTTTTAGACAAAAAACGACCTACCGTCGTGTCTTAACACAATGGTAAGTCGTTTTAGATTAGTACTTTAATAAAAGTTCTCTTTACTATCCCATACTGCATTGCTTAGTTTAAGCTTGAGTATCTCAAGCCTAAACTCAAGAAGTATGTTAGTAAAAGAATTCTTACACTTCACTAAAAAATATAAACAGAGGTTTTAATATACCATTATGGAGATAAATCAATATTAAACCATTACTAGAATAGCAAATTTATGTTTGCTTGTCAACTCCTAATAATGTTATTTTTGTTTCAAAGCATGTGGGTGTTATGTTTTAGTTTCTTGTATCGATTGCTCTTGTTTATTAGCAAAGCTAGCTTAACAGTAATAGCTTTAGCCCTTAAACTATAAGTTAGCTACTAATCTACTTTAGCATGTATTTACATGCTTAGCACAAGCTAAAGAAGTGTTATTAACCCTTGAAGTATTATTATAGTAACTTTAGCTCTTTAGCGTTTTTATGAAAACTTTAGCACTGTTTGCGCTTCGCGCAATATGTAGCTTATTTGAGGTTTGCTTTCTAGTAATCCTATTAATATAACTGGAGCTTAGTTTTTAAAGTTGCCAATCCAGCAATTTAGTCTGATCTTTGCTTGCCAAAAAATAGGCAAAAAAAGCCTCCCCCCTCCTCCGGACTTGAGAAAAGAAAAGGCTTTTATAACGTCTCGGTCACTTAAAAAACGGCTCTGAATTAAAAGCCCTCAAATTCTCCTACATTTTACCACAATTATCAGAGGATTAGCTCGATATCAGGCAGATTTCTCGAACTAATCGGTATCTAATTGATTGGGTAAAATTTTAGATCATAAGATACGCTTTTAATTAGTGACCGTTTATTAATTAAACGAAACAAGTCACAATCAAAACTATAAAATAAAGGTTTACAATGAGGCAAAAATTAAATCAATACTAGCTAACATTTAGTTAGCAATTTTAATCCCTAAAGAAGAACTTTTAAATATCAACTTACTCCCCTCGAATTTACTCCCCTCATGTTGTTTGTTAAAAAATTTTCTTCTGCATAAAAAAGCATAAGCATGTTACTAGGTTATTTATTTTTAGAGAGACCCATTAGGAGAAACGGAACTATAAAAAATCCACGAAATCGTTCTGTAACATGCTTAAACTTCAAAATATTACTAAATAAGTAACTGTATTATCCAAACAACAAAGTATTAAGAAAAGAACTAAGAGTAAATTGAAGAAGCAAAATTGTATTTAAAAAGGCATATCATCGTCTGGTATGCTCGTCTGTTCATCAGAGCGTCCAGAACTGAAATCATTTGCAACCCTAGCGCCATTATTTACATGTCGGCTCTGTGGTTGCGGAGGGGTTGGCTCGTACGGATTGCTTGCGCTTGTAGGAGCTTTAGCCACCTCGTTTGTAGTGGTTATATGAGCGCCAGAATATTTATCCTTTAGCTCTTCTAACCCTTTACGTAGATCGTAATCTGATCCTACGTTATTGAAACCATTTGGTTGGTTTGAAAATCCAGGGTTAGGATTAAATCCTTGCCCTTGGTTGTTGATACTCGTCTGAATATTATTATTTTGGTTTTGAGTAAAACCATTATTATTGTTATAACCAGAGTTATTACTAAAGCCTTGACTTTGTGAACTACCCACTTGTTGTTGGTTACTAAAGCCTTGGTTCTGATTAAACCCTGAATTATAATTGGAACTCGTCTGAATACTATTATTAAAACCTTGACCTTGGTTATTAAAACTTTGGTTTTGGTTATTATTAAATCCTTGGTTGTTAAAACCTTGATTTTGATTTTTGAAGCCTTGGTTATTGTTATAACCTTGGCCGTTACCGTTCGAATACTGATTAAGAAGATCGTTAACTGCTTCTATAGATTTTAAGATAGCATTACGACCTGTTACTGTGTAAAAAATATCACTCGCTGTGATATTCTTACTTACTTTCTGAATACCATTTTTATCGATATAGTCCTTAAACGAACAATCGCCTATAATGACAACTTCACAACCTTTAGCTAAAGCTTTACATCTTTCAACTATGTTCGGTTTATAGCAGACCACATTGTACCACTCAACGAACTCGGTAACCCATTGATTGCTACTTTGATCAAAAGAGACCTGATTATAAGCAACGCTTAAAGTTACAAACTCATTGCCACCTTGGCGTGAATTGTAAAATGTTGGATCTTGACCTAATCGACCTTTAAATATAATTTGCATTTATCAATCCTTAATTTAAAAAAATATCAATCGATAAATACAGAGTTTAAAAATCTTTTTTTGTTTACGCTTGTAATTATATAATAATTTTTTAAGCCAGTCAATACCTAAATGGGGTATTTTGTAACCCTATTTTGTGATTGCATTCTAAAGCAAAAGAGCTACCAATATAATTGATAGCTCTTAAAATTATATTTTCACAGAAAAACAGAAAAGTAAATATAAAATTTTAATCTTATTATCAAATGTTTAAAAATAAAAAATTATTCTTTTTTATCAAGGGTAAGGATATTCTATAAACTCTTAAAATTAAATTTCATAAGCAAATATTAAGTTTAGAAATTAATTTATTTTTGACAAGGGTAAGAATATCCTATTACTATTAAAATTAAATTTCATAAGCAAATATTAAGTTTAGAAAATTAATTTTTTTTTGACATGGGGAAGAATATTCTACTAACTCTTAAAATTAAATTTCATAAGCAAATATTAAGTTTAGAAAATTAATTTTTTTTTGACATGGGGAAGAATATTCTACTAACTCTTAAAATTAAATTTCATAAAAAAATGTATAAGATTATAATTTAATTCTTTTCTGTCAGGAGTATAACAGTTAACAATTGGTTTTTATTTTATATTAGAAAATCTCTAAATGTTAAAAATGTTAAAAATTGTTAATTGTAAATAAATTAAGGATAATTAAGGATATACCCCCCTTACAACAGAAAATTAATTTGAAAGTTTAATTTTCTATAGCGAACCTAATTGTTTTGGAATAGAACGTATATTCTCACCCTTGTCAAGGATAAATTAATTTCTTTTTTACTTTAATAGCGAAGCTAGTTTTAATAAAAAGTAAATTAATCTTTAAATTTTAATATTCTTAAATTAAGGGCAATATTACTATAATTAAGAGTAAGACTTTATCCTTGTCAAAAATAAATTATTTTAAATATTTAAATTAAAATCGTAAGAAAAATTCAAATTAATTTTTTCAGATTTTAGCATACTTTTCATTTTTTTTCAGTTATTTTTAAATTTTTATAAAAAATAGTTATTTTACTTTAGCTTTGTTTTTTACTTTAGCATTGTTTTCTCGAACTTTATAATTGTTTTTTATTTTCTTAATGTATATTTTAACTAAGTTTAGCTTACTTCTTATTATGCCTTTTACTAAAGTAAACTAATTTAATAAAAAAGTTTATTATTTTTCGCTCCTAAATTTTAATTTTTTTAGGGGCATCCTTTCATTTTTTAGGATAGAAAATATTTACTTTTTATTTTTTTGCTAGAAAGAAAGCAAACATATGCCCCAAAAAAGTATTATAATTATACTAACTTGCAAGTGAAAGAAAATATAATGACGAAAATAGTAAATTTTTTTAAAAAATTATCTCTTGTTAATGTTAAAGAAAAGAAATATATTTTAGACTGGTATCATGGTCTAGCTCATATAAAAAACATTGACAATGAAGAAATTATAAGACGTATAACCAAAGGGAATGATATTTTTGTTAAAGATGTTATTTCTGATAATAAAATATTACCTTTAAGTTTTAAAAACAAAGTTACCGCTAAGCAACTGTTAACTTTTTTTGATATTTACTCAATAAATTTTCAATCATTTTTATACACAGAAACAGATATGTATAGTATAAAGATGTTAAAAAATAATGAACTTAATAAAGACTTAGCTCATCTTACTAATTTTATCCAATTAAGTTCATCTCAATTGTTAGAGTTCTTATCTGATATCTATAAATACCTAGATACAAATGGAACTAAACTATCATTAGAGTTAGGTTTTGCTTCTTCGTATATTAATAAATTAAAGTATAACTCTACAATGGCGCAAAATGTTTTGCATGCTCTTAGTTTAAGGTACGATCTCCGTGAAAATAACTTTATGCCTTTTATAGAATATTGCGAAGCTAAGGGTTGGCTTGATAAGAAAAAACTATATAGTGATGATAACTTTATAAATTTCTTCGATAACGATAGTACACGAGATAAATTAAAAAAATTATCTGAAGAAATAAATAAATCTACAGGGCTATCTGTTTCTTCTTTAGAAGATTATACAATTACAATGCTACCCACTGGAACTGATGCTTTAGAAGATTGGAATATAAGAGAGCATAAGCATGTATTAATAACCAATGCAAAACTTAGCCCAGCGGCTTCTTACGGAGATATTTTAGAATTTACCTTATACGATAAATTTAACGGCAACGGTATATATTTAATAACAGAAAAGAACAATGAAGATGAGGGGGAAACTCTTGCTATATTAGATCATCAAAAAATACAAGATACTGACTCCATTTATATTGTGAAAAGTGTTGAAGATACTAAAGCTTGCCTGCTGTCTGAACTTTATGAAAATATAAATATTTTAGGAGTTTGTTCGCTCCGTTATAGACCAAAACAATAAATAAAAATAAAAAATAAGTACCAC
>NZ_NRHC01000110.1 GCF_003585885.1 Psittacicella hinzii
AATCTAAAAATTTAGGTTGCATTACTATTAGTCCGTAGTTTAGGAGTAGTTTAGCTTTTTATATATAAGCAAAGAGGAGATCGCAGGATCTCCTCTCAAGAGTAAAAATTACACGCGTTTGAAATCTAAGTGTAATAATTTAGGTTTGAAAACGTGACGTTGAATTGCTTGAACTTTCACTTTTTCTTCTTTACCGTTAACAACGATAGTTAAAACTTCTGAATAGAATTCAGCTTTAGCTTGTGCGTTGTTTACTTTGTCGTGATCTAATACGATCGCTACAGGTTCTGCATTACCACCATAGATAATCGCAGGAATTTTACCCTCGTGACGAAGGCGGCGGCTCACACCTTTACCATTCGTTTCTTTTAATGAAGCTTCAAATGTAAATGACATTTTGTTTTTCCTTAAATTGAAATTTTGAAATGATCCAATAGGTGACCCTACATTGGACAGTGATATATTATAGCAGAAGTTTAATAAAATGTAAAGAAATAAAACGCGATTTTTACGGTATAATAGAGAAAAATTGTTTAAGAGAATTATGCCATTACCAGTAATTACATTAATGGGAGCTACTGCTTCAGGCAAGACTCGCCTTGCTATGGCTCTATATAAAAAGAATCCAGAAAAATACGATTTAATTAATGTCGACTCGGCTTTAATTTATCGTCAAATGACTATAGGTACAGCTAAACCTACCCCTGAAGAATTGGCTCAAGCTCCTCATGCTTTAGTTGATATCCTTGACCCTGCTGAAAGTTATAGTGTAGGGCAATTCCAAAAGGATGTCGATGAATTAATTAGTAAATCACACCAGAAAGGTAAAATTCCTGTGCTTGTGGGTGGGACTATGATGTACTACCGTAGCTTACTAGGACAACTTGATCAGTTACCATCATCAACTCCTCAATCTCGTCAATGGGTAAATCAGTTATTTGAGGAAAAAGGTAATCTTGCTTGCCACCAAATGTTAGCAGAGATAGATCCTCCAGCTTTTCAACGCTTACATCCTAACGATGTGCAACGAGTGGGAAGAGTACTCGAACTATATTACCTTACTGGCAAATCTATGAGTGAAATCTCGAATAATAATTCGTCAGAAAATAAACACTTAAGTCCTTTAGAAAAAGAGTTACGCATGCGTCGCATCAATAAAAAACTCTTTAATACCCCACACTACAACCTTGAAGATTACTACACAGATTTTGAACAATTAACTCCAGATCTTTGTTTACCTAACTTAGAAAATGGATTATACAAGTTCCACGATATCAAAGGAAATGATCTTTTTAGTAAGTACTTTTTACTGCAGTTTGCAATGTACAACCAAGATCGTGCCTCTTTACATGCTGATATCAACCAACGCTTAAAGGATATGGTTGAGGCGGGGATAGTCGCAGAGGTTGAGCAACTATATCAAAGAGGTGATTTAAATCGCGATATGCCGAGCGTTAGATGTGTAGGCTACCGCCAACTATGGGATTACTTTGATGGTGAAGTTGAGCTCGAGCAAGCTCTTGAAAATATAGCAGCCGCAACTCGCCAATTAGCTAAACGCCAAATTACTTGGTTACGTTCTTGGCCTCTACCTTTTACCCAAATTCCAACCAATATTAGTGTAGAACAACAAATTGCTATTATTGAAAAAGTATTAAACTTTGCTTTAGAGGAAAAACATGTCTAAAACTATAGTCCTAGCAACTTCTAACCAAGGTAAACTCGCTGAGTTTAAAGAACTTTTTGCTTCAGTTACAGCTGAACAAGAAGTTGATTTAAAGAGCTTTGCCGATTTTCCAGAACTAAAAGGAGCTCCAGAGCCAGTTGAGGATGCTTGTTCATTTATTGGTAATGCTTTAATTAAAGCTTACCATGGGGCAGCTTTAACCGGCTTACCTACACTTGCTGATGATTCTGGCTTGTGTGTTGATGCCTTAAACTCTGCTCCAGGTGTCTACTCTGCTCGTTTTGCCCAGCAAGAAAATTTTACTCAACCAGGTCTTGGTAAAGAAGCATTAAACTATACTTGCCTTTTAGAAAAGATGGCAGGGATCAATGATGAACAACGCCAAGCACACTTTTACTGTTGCTTAGTTTTAGTAAGATTCCCTAATGATCCAGAGCCTCTAATCGCAGTGGGTAAATGTCATGGCAGTATTACTCGTCAAGCTCTGGGTGAACATGGACATGGCTATGATCCTGTTTTCTTTAGTACAGATCTAGGTAAAACCTTTGCGCAAGCTAATATGCTTGAAAAGAACCAAGTATCTCATCGAACTTTAGCATTTAAAGATCTTATTTCTCGCGGACTTAAAGATTTTTTAAGTTAACAGTGGTATAATGATTTAACACTTTTTTAAAGAGTTAAATATATGACAAAAGAAAAGAAGATTACACCATTTGATACAGTTACTAACGCTTATCCAGAAGAGTCTTTACTAGACGAAGCTTTTGAGCAAACAAGCTGGAAAAAAGATAATCGTATCTCAAATGAGACTACTAAAGATAAGAAATAATCGTTAGTCATGTAAAACTTAATTTACTAAAATAGGTATAGAAACTCGCTTTCTATACCTATTTTTGCAATTTTGTTAGCTATTTATGGAAGTTCAGAAACCAAAAAAACGTAAAAAACTAGTAGCCAGTATTTTACTCTTAATTGTTTTAATTGTAGCTCTAGCTCTTTACCTTAATCGTCAAATCTTTACCGATATCCAAAACAATCTAAGTCAACGTCAAGATCGCCTTAAAGTCCAAAAAGTAATTGTTGAAGAAATCGTAGCAAATAATCAACTTTACATTCCCCTAGCTGTTGGAGAAAAAGAAACCTACTGCTACCTTATTAGCAAGTTAGAAGATAAATCTACTTTACAAGCTTTATTAGAAGCAGCTAATAACACCGAGAAAAATCAATGTGGTGTTGTTTACTTTCTCCCCCTAGCAAAAACCTACAGCGAAACCAAAGCAATCGAATATATCTTAACTTTAAAAGAAGACGAGAGAAGATTAGCAGCTTATAAACGTTGGTTAAATGATCAATACATTCCCACCGCTGACAAGCTTGGTCATTTTCAGCAATACATTGACCTAGTTAATAATTTGGACTTAGGTCAAGAGTTCCCGATTTTTATTAAGTATCAGCGTAACAATCAAGCGAGTACTTGGTACAGTGGTCAACGTGCTCTAAATGAGTTTTTACAATTTAGATAATCAGAAAATTTAAGCAAGCTGAATTGTAAAAATTAATTACGTTGAATAAATCAAGGAAAAATTAGTAATATCAATAGGGATTCCCGACTCTTAATACTTATTAAATTAATAAATAACTAAATAACAAATTGTTAGGTTGCCTATTACCCTATTTTTTGCGGGAGGAAGCCTCCTTTAAAAACAGTTCAATTTATCAAACTAAATATAAGAAAATTAAGATTAATTTACAAAAGCATTATGCAGTAAGCGGGAATCCCTATATCAAGTAAATCCTATTTTCCCGTT
>NZ_NRHC01000111.1 GCF_003585885.1 Psittacicella hinzii
ATATTATGTGCCACTTAAAAAGTATGTTATTATAATTAAGTATTAATCAACTAATTACGACTACATACTTTTCGTAACTATTGATAAAGTTATTGTTAATCAATGACTTATATCAATAGTTACAAATCGGCACATTTTGCGCCACATTCCAATAAATTGACTTTACCAAGGACCAAGACATGACTATCAGAAAAATTGATGTTTTTGACTTTAATGACTTTTCAACTGATGAAAAAAGATTTCATATCTTAAGTAGAAAAGATGATTATTTTTCTGTGTCATGCCATGTTAATAGTGACGGTACTCCTAGAAGAAAACGTAAATATGTAATCTTTGGTAAATTAGTTAATCCAGAGAAAAGTAAAACTTTGTTTTACCCAAACTCTAACTTCTTTGAGTATTTCCCTGAAGCTAAAGATCAATCTAAAGAAATTCCTTATCGAAATAAGAAAACTGACGATAAGAAATCAACTCCTCTATCACTCCTAATCTGTGCTCATACTTCTGACAAAATCGGAAGAACGGAAGATTTGCAAAAAGCTAGACCTAATCATTGGAAAAAAGATCTAGGAATTGCTCTGTTCAGACTACTAACTGACGGAAAACTAGAGAAATCAAACACATTCTTCAAGCATGCGAACATCCCCGGTTTAAAATTAAGCGCTTCTTCCATATCTCAATACTACAAAAATATAGATAGCAACCAAATTCAACATTTCAAAGAGCTTGTAGCAAAACGCTACGGGCGCTCACAGTATGTTAGCTTAGATAGCACATCGTTAAATACTGAAGCAAAAAATATCGTTTACAGCGCTAGAGGTATTAACAAAGACATGAAAGATGTCCCACAAGTCAATAACTTAGTAATGGTTGACCACGGTACTGGTATGCCATTTTATTGGATGAACTTTTGGGGCAATATGACTGATGTAACTGTGTTAAAAAACCTATTAAACCAGTTTCCTGATATAAAACAATGTCACTTCGCGATCTCAATGGATCGAGGGTTCTATAGTGAAGATAATATTAAGTACATGTCTTCTCAAGGAATAAAGTTCACTACAGCTTTACCTAAGAATAATAATATTTTCAAACAGGCGCTCAGAGCATCAAAACTAAACGGTAACAGCTCAAATCCTTGTAGGGAATTACCAGGAAATGCTATTGAAGATATAGAATTTGAAGCGTACGATAAAGACAAAGTAAAACTACGCTTTATCGTTTTACTAAACCATGCTGCAAGAGGTCAACAAATAGATACTTTATTCAAGCGTAAGGCTTTATTCGAAAATATGCTAGATAAGTATGTCTTAGACGATCAATCACTAAACAAAGGTAAAAAAGTTAGATTAAAATGGTTTCATATCAAACGTAAAGGTGAGTCTGAATTAACATACGAATTCGATCAAAAGAAATTTGATGCAGACTTCGAATTATGTGGTTTCTCTGTATTTATCACTAATGATTTCGAGACACCTGCTCATGAAATTGTTAAACAATACCGTAACAAAGATAAATGTGAAAAGTTCCACACCAATGTAAAAACTTATCTGAACTACAGAAATCTTAGATTACATAGTACTGATTCGTTAGAAGGTACAAGTATGTGTGTCTTCAATGGAGCTTCTATTCGTAGTTACATGCAAAATGCAAGATCAACGTATGCCAAAGAAAATCCTGATGTAAAAATGAACAAAAGCTTACCTACCTTAATGTATGAAATGGAACACATTAAAGTTACGAGATTAAGTGATGATACGTTTTACGTTCCAGAACTACCTAAGGATATAAGAATCTTCGTTGAAGAAGTTTTAGGATTTGATAAAGAGTTTTTAAAAAATACAGTACCTGAATTATACAAACGATATTAAGTGATACAAAAATCTAAAAATTTAGG
>NZ_NRHC01000112.1 GCF_003585885.1 Psittacicella hinzii
TCGGGAGAATAGGGTAAATCTAGTTGATTTGAGTTTGTACTATGATCAGTTAGATTTGGCTTCGTTTCTGCTCCTAAACTTCTTTATGGTCCAAATAAACTCTTATAGACTTTAAGGGAGCTATGGGATATAATGGGAATTAGGTGTATTAAGTTTTGCTTAAGCTTTCTAAAAGCTTTTTAAGAGCTTTTTAAAAACCATTTTTCGACCTTTTAAAGGCGTTTTAAAGGCGTTTTAAAGTCATTTTAAAGTCATTTTAAAGCTTTGCATAAGCTTAACTATGGATTTTTATTTATAGGGAATAACAACAAAGAAAAGGGAAGAAGGATTTAAAAACAAGATTACTGTCTTTCTTGTCGGAGTTTGTTATGCCAAATTTGCTTTCTAGTTGAGTTCTTTTCAGCTAAGAAGCAATGTGCCGAATTTTACCAGAGGTTGATTTAAAAAAATTCAGCTTTGGGTTAAAAAAGTTTGCTTTAGATTTGTAAGGATCAAATGCTATAGCTTGATCTTCTGATCAAAAGAGAAAGTAATTCTCTTGATCATTTACTTTGATAGTATCGCTACGAGCGATAAGGATTATTTGATAATGAGTAAGTTAAATGACGTTTTAGATAGATTACCTCATTGCCCAATTGCTCTTACTGTGTCAGTAATTGCTTCACGTTGGAAGTTACTAATTGTGCGTGACCTTTTAGTTGCAACAAAACGTAATAGTGAACTCCTAGCAAGTTTAGATGGTATTTCTCAAAAAGTACTAACTAGTACGTTAAAAGAGATGGTAAAACAAGGTCTTGTTAGTCGTAAGATCTACCCAGAAGTTCCTCCAAGAGTAGAGTACTCTCTAACACCTCTAGGTTTTAGTTTAGTACCAGTTCTAATTGCTTTAAAAGATTGGGGTGAGCATTTCCAAAATGTAATGGGATTAGAGTCTGCAGAAAAAGACTATACAGATATCTACATGGAACAGCTTTATCAGCGCATGCAGTCTAAAGGTATTGATAATGGTAATAATCTAAGTCAAGTACTTACTGACCAATTTGATAATCTCTTTGCAGAGCTGAAAGCTGATGATTTAAAACAAGTATTTGGTGAGTAATCTTTCAAAAAAGAACTGATTGAAACCTGAAATCCGTACTTTTGT
>NZ_NRHC01000113.1 GCF_003585885.1 Psittacicella hinzii
ATTGGCTTCGGGAATCCCTAAATAAAACTGCAATCTTTTCAAGCTTGCAATTAGTGTCTTTCTTAAAACCAGTTCCTCTCTTCCAACTCTAGCTGGAGTATCCATATGTCTAAAAGAGTTATCATTTCATCTATTCTTACTGCGCTTGCTCTAGGTAGTGGTTACTTTGTTTATCAAAGTATGAATGAGCTGCAAATTGTAGATCCAGTTTACTCACCAGAATTAGGTGATTACTATGCAGTTGATCTTAGTAAGCAAGAAGTAAAATTTCGTTTTTCTAGTTCAGCTAAATTAAAAGAATTTATTCAAAGTTATATGAGTGTGATGGGGAATAAACTTGAAGTTGTTGATTTAAATTTTATTGATACTTCAAAGTTAGAGGATCTGGATTATGTTTTTGCAGGTGACTATGAATTTGTCAATGCAGAAAACTTTTATAACGATCAAGCGTATGATCTTAGTGGCAATAACTTTGCTCTAGTGAGTTATGATGAAGTTTATCTTTGTAAAGCTCCAAGTTCCTATCAGGTTGATATCTCTAAGTGGAACATTAGCAAGGTCAAATCCTTAGCCTATACTTTTTCTTGTAGCACGAGTAACTTTGACTTAAGTAACTGGGATACCAGTAACGTAAAATCTTTACATGGAACTTTTGCAGTAAATGCAAATTTTAACAATGATATTTCTCGCTGGGATGTAGGTTCAGTTGAGGATATGCGTGTTACTTTTGTAGGAGCTCAAAGCTTTAATGCAGACTTAAGTAAATGGCAAGTTGGCAAGGTCAAAGATATGATGGGGTTATTTAGAGGAGCTAAAGAGTTTAATATGGACTTAAGTGCTTGGGATATGAGTAAGGTAACTGATATCTCTTATATGTTTTACGGAGCTACCAAGTTTAACTCAAATTTAAATCCTTGGAATTTATCATCAGTACGCTCGGCTGTAAGAGTGTTTTGGGGTAGTGGAATGACCGAAGCAAATCTTACAGAGGTGATTAAGAAGTACTACTTTATCTTTAGCGATTACTAAACTATTACATAGTTAAGTGCTAATTATTTTAACTTTTAGTTATTACTTTAATCTATAATATATAGACTTTATGAGGTTGTTGTAAAGCTTACCTTTTTCTTTTAATTAAGGTTGTAATATTGGTTACCTTAGAGGTTGTCTAATTTTTCGTACCATAATTTTAGTACTTAGTTTTTTACAACACTCTATTACTTGTATAAAAATAATATAAATAAAAAAGCGAAAAACTTTACTATGTTTAAAAAATTACTCATTCCTGCTGCAGTAGTTGCAATTGGTTTAGCTGGCTACTTTACCTACAACAGTATCTTCAATCAAAAATTTGTAAATAAATCTTACAGTGCTGAATTAGGTGAATACTATGGTGTTGACTTAAGTAAAACAGGTAAGAAGTTTAGTTTTACTAACTCGACTCTACTAAGAGAGTTTATTAATGATTATGTTAAAGCACGTGTTGGTAAGCAAAGTGTTATTGACTTAAACTTTATTGATGTTTCAAATTTAGAAGACTTAGATTTTGTATTTGCAGGTAAGTATTCTATTGTCAACACAAAAGAGTTCTCTGATAAAGAATTATATGAGGTATATCCAAAGTATATGCCTTCTACTAGTGAGGGGTTTTTATTTGTTTGTGAAACTCCAAATTCTTATCAGATTGATGTTTCTAAGTGGGACGTTAGAAAAGTTAAGTCTTTAAATTATACTTTTGCTTGTAGCAATATAAAAACTGATTTAAATAATTGGAATACTTCTAGTTTAAAAAATATACAGGCAACATTTGCATTTAATGATGGTTTTGATTCTGATCTTTCAAATTGGAATGTTAAAGGGGTAGAAGAGTTTACGTTCACTTTTTACAATGCTGCAAAATTCAATCGTAATTTAAATACGTGGGATGTGAGTAAAGCAAAGAGTATGATTTATACGTTTGCTAACGCTTCTTCTTTCAATTCAGAATTAAGTTCTTGGAATGTAAGTAATGTTCAAACGATGATAGGAATGTTTTTTAATGCTAAAAACTTCAATCAAGATTTGAGTTCTTGGAATGTAAGTAATGTTACTAGTATGGCTTTAATGTTTTCAGGAGCAGAAAAATTTAATAGAGACTTAAGCTCATGGAATGTAGGTAATGTAACAAGTATGGCTTTTATGTTTTCTGAGGCTGAAAAATTTAATAGAGATTTGAACTCATGGAATGTAAGTAATGTGACAGATATGGCTCACATGTTTTCTAAAGCTACAAGTTTTAATGGGGATGTAAGCTCTTGGGATGTTAGTAATGTTACTGATATGGGAGGTATGTTTTCTAATGCTACAAGTTTTAATGGGGACATAAGCTCTTGGGATGTTAGTAACGCTACAGATATGGCTTATATGTTTTCTAAAGCTACAAGTTTTAATGGGAATGTAAGCTCTTGGGATGTTAGTAATGTTACTGATATGGGGGGTATGTTTAGTGGAGCTACAAGTTTTAGTGGGGACTTAAGCGCTTGGAATGTTAGTAATGTAATAGACATGGATTATATGTTTTATAATGCAAAAAACTTTAATTCAAATTTAAATAATTGGGATATTTCTTCTCTGGAAAAGGCTGATGCTATGTTTAGATATAGTGGTGTTACAGAAAAAGAAGTATTTAGTTGGTTAAGCAAAAAACCAAGTATTTATTCAACTTTAGGTCTTAATTAAATAATGATTTAAGGTTTAAAAATGAGTATTAGATTAGTTTGAACTACTTCTTGAATACTCTCTTATCAAGATAATTAAGAGTAAACTGTTTATGGATAACACTATACGCAGTTTACTCTTTTATTTTTAAGGATACACAAAAATAAGAGGGTAACTATTATTAAATACTATAACTTATCATCTTTTTGATTTATCATTAGTACGAATACTAGAAGTCACCGTATTATTTTATGGAATTGCTTAATCAAAAATATTGCGGTTTCTATTGAAAAAGATTATTCAATCTCGGAAAATGTAAAAATAACTAGGTGTTAGTTGTTTAAGTTTGAATTATCGTTTTATTATATAATATTTTTATATTGCTATTTATACAATTTTATAAATAACTTTAACTTAAAAAAGAATAAAGAATATTATTTGTAGAAATTAGTGACAAGTTTTTAAACGTAAATTTAACACCAAGAACGGAACCAGAGTAGGGGAACACTCCCCAGCCTAGGCAGGGGAGTGTTCCCCTACTCTGGGTTCATCTTGGCGGCGGACATGGTTTCCTATTATAAACAGCGATCTGTAATAAGTTCTTTAATAAATTCAAACGGTATTAAGTCGTATAGTTGGTTTAATTGCTCGTCTTTAATTAACTCTTTAGAGTGTAATGCCTTAGCACCATGCTTAAATAACTTGAAGGTTATATCTCTACAGAGCTTATTAGTATTCGAGCGCGGGAATATGAAGAACTTAGGAATATCTTCAGCTACATATTCGTTGTATAAAGGTAGTTGCTCATAACTATCCAAGTTCAGTAGTAGCATGGTATTAGTAAGAGCATTTCCTACACCTTTAGAGGTGTCGATGTTGTTTACTATGTAATTGACTGTACGAGCGTATTGTGGGCTAATTCCTACTAATGGTAGATCATTACCGTATCCGTAGTCCCTGAAGGTTTTGTTGGTATTTTCAGCCCAAGCATTGTTTTGCGGGCAACCAGCATAGCTACAGAATACTCTTAAGTCAACATCTAGGTTCTCAAGGTTAAAGATCTTAGTGAACTCTCGACCTTGATCCATAGTAATGGCTATAGGTCTGTCAGAACTACGTCTTAGTATGCTCACATAGCTAGATATAACATCGAATATCTCCGAAGCAACGTCATTAGTAGATCGAATAGGTATAGCAAGTCTATATCCGGTATTTACGAGGGTAATCGTTAGAATTTTACCTTTGTGAGACTTACCAACAATACAGTCTATAGACAAATGTATCGTCTCTGGTTGACTTGCTTTAAACGCTTTAAATGCGTGAGGACAGTTATATCCAGGCTTTAGGAACACTCTAGAGTCATCAGGATTTCTCTCTTTAATCTCATCGTAGGATCTCTTCTTATTAACCGAAGAGAAGGTAGCCATCAGATGTTTTAGCTGCTTAATTCGCTTCTTCTCTTGCTTTCTTAACTCTATATCGTTAGATACAGAGG
>NZ_NRHC01000114.1 GCF_003585885.1 Psittacicella hinzii
AGAAGGGCAGTCTGCCCTGCTAGAAATCGACGTAACCTAATGTTATTTAGTAATTTATTTAGGAGAAAATGATCAATTTCGGGAATCCCTATAAAATGCTTACTAGAACTTTTTCAGCAAAAACATTTCCAGAGAACACAAAAAAGGGTATGAACCTCCTAAGTTCATACCCTAAGATATATGAAACTTTAAGCCATATTTAAGTCATACTTGACTATAAAATACAACATTATACCTTTAATTTTATCAGCAAATTATTGTTTTCATGTGACTTTTTTATTAATTTGTGATCTAAGTCACAATCTTCTTCACAACTTTGTTTGCTACTGTAGTCACAACTATGTTTACTACTTTGTTGGCCTTGTTGTCGTGTCTACAAGTTAGTAACTCGAAATCCCAGTAACAGCCATAAATGCTTGCAACTCTGCAAGGTATTTGCCTTTAAGTTCTTTGAGTTGGTTGAGTTTAACTTCCTCAATATACTTTTCCATAAAGGCGTAATCTATCGTTCCTTGTGAAGTAACTGGTAACTTAATTACCATGTTCAGGAGTTTATCACGCGGGAAAGATGTACCCCAAGTTAACCCGTCGATTTCATGTTGGATCTCGGTAGCAATAAACTTCAAGGTATTTTCGTTTGCCTCTACAAAAGTAGGGTGCAGAACAACAATACGATTACCAGTAAAGTAAGGTTGCTTTTGGTAGAAAACCAAGAAAGTGTCATTAGCAAAAGATAAGGTGTTACCTGGGTTAAGGTACTGTTCATCTTCAACTATGTAACCTTTGATACCGTTATTTCCTTCTTGACGTACTACGTACGGATAGCTTGCAGGAACTTTTTGTTCATGGATAGTTACTGCATTAGCGTTAAAGATAGCTCGCGAGCCTTTTACATCAAACAGTTGCTTAACCGTAAAGCCACGCCATTGCACACCTTCGAGCATTGCCTGTAGTTTTTGTTCACCTTGTACTTTTTCCTCTTGCAGTTGCTTGAGGATAGCAAGCGGTGACAGGTTCTGTTGCGTGTTTTCTAACTGTAAGCTAGTGGTTGCTTGTGCATTGCTTTCTAATTGTAATCTACTAGTTGCTTGTGAACTGCCCGCAACCTGTGGACTATTTGTCGAAAAGGTTGTAAAGCTTTGCTCTTGGTTAAGCTGGTTACTTTGGTTAAACTGGCTACTTTGGTTAAGCTGATTAGCACTTGATGAGTGGAAGCTACTATCTAAGTTATTGTCAGTAAATCTATTGCTATCTAGATTACCAAGATTATTTTGCTCTTCTAACAATCTACTTGCCTGCCAAGAGTAATAATTCCCTATTGTCTTTTGGAATTGCGCAAAATTTGCTTTTTCTTCTTTTGGAGCAGCCTGGTTCCAGTCTTCTCCGTTGTTTGGATCAATGGTGTTTTCGTAATAACAACTCTCGTCAATAAAGTGGAGATACTTACGACCATAGTGAACAAGTTCTACTAGTTCAGCATAACGCTCTTTGGCGTGGTTGGTATCACGGAGATTAACACTTGATTTCTTACGTGCAGTTCTAGTATAGCCGTCTTCACTAAAGTCAATAAACTTAACAATTTGCTTAGCATCATGTTTCTGTTTTACTTTAAAAACATAGATATGAGTTTGTACCATTGACTTACCTCTAAAGAGGTCGTTTGGCATTTTGATACTAGCGATTAGGCTATGACGTTGTAAGAGATCACGGTTGATTTCGGCAGCTTTACCACTTCCTGCAGTACTTTGGATAATAATGGCAGCATAGCCTCCCTGCATCATATCCAGAGCTTTTTTAACAAAGATCATACCGTTGCCAGTAGCAGAGTAAGGTGGATTTAAAATAAAGGCATCAGCAGGGAAGTCTTGTTCGGTACGTCCGTAGCCATATTTTCCGTCAAAGTCTTTAATTGAGTCAGCGTTGATAATGTTAGTTGAACCATCTCCCATGAGGATCATGTTCAGCACTGCGAGCATGTAAACATTGGAGAGGAGTTCAAGTCCAAGAAGTTGCTCTGCTTTGATCTTAGCTTCTTTAAGGCGAAGTTCTTCAGGTGAGTGGATATTGCTACGTGCATCGTTGAGCATTTCATTCATCGCAGCTACTAATAACCCCGCTGAACCTGTCGCAAAGTCCCAAACGTAACTATCACGGTTAACACGTGCTAGTTTAACCAGCAAAGTCGCAACATATGATGGTGTTAAAACTACATCGTTGAGCTTGTCTTGACTAAAACCTAACCAAGAGTACATTTCATTAAATAGTTTACCCGTAAAGTCGGTTGAGATTCCCATGCGGTAGTGGATCCCTAACTCATCAACAACTTTACTAAAGATACGCTTAATTTGCGTTTCATTATTGCTAACCTTGTTGAGGTTGTCATTCTCAAGGAGATTCGAGAGAGTACGGAGGATTAGATCCTTTTTACTTTCAGGTAACTGTCTTGCTTGTAAGAAAGCTTTGATCTTACGTAAGATAATATCACCATCACGATTACCGTGCTCACTTGAAGAAATGAGTTCATCTTTGCTTAGAGGGCTAACTTTACCTTCAACTCCGAGAGTTGCCATAATAGTTGCAGCCACTAGGTAAACACGATCATTTTCCCCAATGCCTTGCTCATTGTTGTAAATGTCATTGTTTAGTTTGATAAGACTTTTATCAATGGCTTTCTCGCGGTTTTGGCGAGCTTTCTCAAGTTCTTCAGGAGTAAGTTTGAGTTGTGAGATCTTGTGGAAGAACTCTGGACGATTTGGGGTTGCTAGGAAAGAGAAGTCAGTGTACTCACTAATCTTTTTGCCAACGCCATAGTTACTTTTGTTAACTAAGTAAACACCAATTTCGTGATGGACATTACCAGCAAGGTCGCGGTAACCTGTCATACCAATAGCAATTATGTCGGTATAGCTAGTGTAGTGTAAAATTGCATTAGCGTAATGTACTGCACCATTTACAGCATACTGACTGATGTTTTTGGAAATAGAACCTTTGGTTTCTTGGTTATCAATATTACCATGTTCATCAAGTTTGATTAGTTTGTCTTTGTGACCTTTGTATTCAACGACTACAGGATAGTATTTACCGCTGTGAGGATCTTGCAGTAGGAACTTACTGTCAGGGCGGTTACCCCCCCCCATTTTTCCGCTTTTCGAGAAATATTCTTCGAATGCACGTCTAATCTCTAAATTTAGATCATCACCTTCGAGCTTATAGTCGATGCCATACTTTTTTAGCCAGCTATTGCCGAGCTCGGCAATTAAGGGTTCGATAGATTTGGTTGTATTGCTTGTCATTTTGTTAAGTGAACTGCGAAGTTAAGTAAATTTGTTAAAGCGTTTTGCTAAGTTGTGGTTAGCTTTGCTTTGAGCTAAACTGTAGTTAGCTTTGTTGTTGGGACTGTGCTTGGTTTGAGTTTGGTTTACTCTTAGCTTGTGTTTAGGTTGTATCTCTGGTTTCTGTTGAGGCTTAAGTTGAAGCTTAAGTTGAGCTTGAAGTTTTAGCTACAGCTAATAATGAAGTTTAGGCTTCAGTTCGAACTTCATTTCTGCCTCTATCCAAGTTGAGGTTTAAGCTTCAGTTTGAACTTAGGTTCAGCCTCTATCTAGGTTGAGGTTTAAGCTTCAGTTGTAGTTTTGCAAGCTTGAGACATAGCTTGTAAGATAGACTTAGCCATTACATAAGCAAGGTTAACAGGTACAGCATTACCTATCATTTTATAGCCGTCGTTTAAGTTGTGGTAAAAGAACTTAAAGGTATCTGGAAATCCTTGAATACGTGCACATTCACGTACCGTTAAACGACGGTATAAGTGTTCTTTACTCGGCGCAAAGATAAATTTATCTTTGCTTGCTTTTTGCATAAGAGGAGCTTGTGGATGCAGTTGACACTGTCTCCCAGAAGCCTGCACAGTAAAAGCAGGTTCATGCCATTGGCGTACACGATTACGGCTCATGAACATAGGCGAGAAATCGCCGATGTAGTATTCGTGATTAGGAATTGTACACAGCTCCCCGTTGGTTTTATTTTTCTTTAATGCAGGAATAGCGCTATCTTTTAAATCAAAGATCGCATCTTTAAAAGTTAGTTTGTAAGCTAAGGGCTCTGGAGGTATAGAGAAATCTACCTGTAAGTCTTTTCTAAAACCAACATAGAAAACTCGTTTGCGGTCTTGAGGTACTCCATAGTCATGGGCATTAAGTACGTGAATAAAGACATCGTAACCAGCTTGGGCAAATTGCGCAACTATGTTCTCTACAGCGCTATGGTGAGTTTTAGCAAGCATACCTTTGACATTTTCCGCAAGAAAGAACTTAGGTTTTTTGTCTTGCAAGATACGTATATATTGGTAAAACAGTTGACCTCTTGGATCGTTTATACCTTTGAGAGTACCAGCTTCACTCCAAGATTGGCATGGAGGTCCGCCAATAATACCATCACAATCCGGGAACATGTCAGAGGGAATCTGACTAATGTCACCTTTGACTAAGTGAGCTTTATGGTTGCTCTCGTATGTTTGCCAAATGCTTTTATCGTACTCATTAGCAGCAATGATTTCAAATCCAGCTTTTTCAAAGCCGAGATCTAAACCTCCTGCTCCTGCGAATAAACTAATTAACTTCATCCTTATGATCCTTACCTCTTAATAATTTCTCAACAATAAATATTGTTCATCAATATTTCTCGTCACGTGTGTAGTGGAGAAGAGCTGCCAATGTCTAGCAGAGAAAGATAAGGATTGAGAGAAGTTGGAGAGTGTAAATAATCTTATTGAGTTTAGAGGGGAAGCATCCATAAATTTTTGTCCTTCTAGTTTAGCTGTCGTTCTAGTTTAGTTGTGTAGTTGCTCTTCTAGTTGAGTAGCTCTTCTAGTTGAGTTAGTTTCGTTTCTCTTCTAGTTGTTAGAAGAGCATTTGTAAAAAGTTAGTTAAGTCATATTATACCGAAAACTTGCATGAGAATTTCCTCAAGCTTACTGGAAAATAATGATTTCTATCCCCTCGTTTGAAAGAGACACGCTTGGGTGAGTATACAAGTTAGTACCTTAGAGCCTTAGAGCCTTAGAGCCTTAGAGCCTTAGAGCCTTAGAGCTTTAACGTCTTGCAATGCTTAGTAATGCTTAGTGCTAGTTTGCAGCTTTTGGGTTTTGTAGAGCATAAAAAAAAGTAGTAGGGGTTCTCCTACTACTTCTACCAGAATATACACATCCCAAGATAAATTTGTGTATTTACCTTAAGATGCGTTAAGACGAAACCTGTATAAAACTAATGTTTCTTGAATTAACTCTGTTAAATATATTGGTTAACTTGTTCTATTGCTTAATTATATTAGTTAACTAATTATTATTTAACGATGTTATTTAAAAGATGAGTACCAACAAAAGCGTCAGAGGTAAAGTTTTAGAGATACTGTTAAGGTGGTTTAGTATTGTGGTTAAGTAACTTTACCTTGCAGACGCTGCTTTGTTTGTATGATGTTTATATTTGTTGGTTCTTTAAATTGACTAAGTTGCAATTAACTTGTGGAAGTTACTTACGTTTGTGGTGTTCCCCGTGGAAACTGTAGATTGTACTTTGTCCATAAGCATGCTTAAACCATTCGCGATCTTCATCTTCGTAGTAAGCATACGCTGGCTTAGTTTTGTATCGGTTATTTTCTTTTTGTGATGGACGGAAACAGAGATAGAACAATAAGAAAATTCCCACTAATGGGATAATAAAAGTAAAAATGTACAGTCCACTTAGCCCTGAATCATGTAGACGTCTTACCATTAGAGCCGCATTACTAAATAAATATGCTAACCATATTAAAGCAAAAACTACATTGAAAAAACTAAGAGCCATGGTTGTTGAAATAGCCTGACCAGCCTCAACAAAGGGGAGTAAAAAGTAACCTAGGATATAAGCAGAGATTAACCATATTATGGTTAAACCCCAGGAGATGATAATTTTTAAATTATATTCTCTGCGACGCTCATAACCTTCAAAATTAAGTGCTTGCAGAAAAACGTCTTTAAAAAGGGTACCAAGACTAGGTTTTTCTATGCCAGTTTTTTTAGAGCTCATAAAGAAGTTCCTTTAAACTGAAATACACCTACTTAATATGTAATATAGGTCTCAATTTTTATAAGAAATTTGCGTGAAAAAATTTTTATAAAGCTTAGTATAACCTAACTACCTTAAATAAACCTAACTATTGTACTAATGACATAACTTTTTTAAAGTGTCCAGAAAGTTATGCTTAATAGTCAGGGAAGATTGGAAAAGTACGGTGTGGGTTATTTAACTCTTTTGTTTGCATTGCCATACACATAATTAGTAAGACAAAGTTAGCAATTGGCACAATAGCTAAAATAGTAAAAGCAGGGTGTAAACCAGCGTCACGTAAACGGCGAGCTGTTGCTGCTAAGAAAACTAGAAGAAAGAAAATATTAATTGCATTGAGAATTAGTTCAAAACCTGGAATAGTAGCTGCAAGAAGAGCTAAACATAAAGTCACGATGAACATGAATAAGAAGAACAGGTTAAACTCGCGACGTTTCTCATATGCTTTGTAGTTAAACATGTTTTGGATGTGCTTAATAACGATATCGTTAAAAGAGGCGCGCGCCATTTTTCCTCCAAGAAAAAGGGATAAAGAAGTAAGAGATAAATAAAATGATTTTGCAGTTAAGCTAGTTATTGCAAAAATTGTTAATAAAGAAAGTTAATGAAGTTGTGTGTCTTGAGAATTGCTTGACAGCAAAAGTACTGTACATAAGTACTAAGTACATACTAATAACTTGTAGAGTACTTACGTAAACTTCTAGAACTTGTAAAGTTTCTACATTCGCATATCCGAACTTGGGATATGGATATATGTGAACTAACCTAAATTATTTGCTTCCTGCCATTATAGAAGAAGACCGGTTAATCTTAAGTTAATTAGGTAAAATTTGATTTATTTGATTTTGTCAAAGATTAACTATAATTATAGCCTGAAATTAGACTATTTTCTAAAGAAAAATGATATAAATTCTTAATTTTATTAAGATGAAATTAGATAAATCCGTGTAATCTTGCCAAGTGGCTTGGGGAGATAAGTTGAGTAAGCTAGTAAGGATTTGCAGAAGATTGAGTTATAGCTCTAGTTGTGCCTCTGTAAGCTTGAGGAAAATTAGGTAATATTTGACAGTAAAATAAACTCTGGTGCTGTTGTATATGAGGGCTTAGAGCTCTTAAGCTAAGATCCTTTAAGTGAGGATCCTTTAATTTAGAAAGAGGGCTGATTTAACTGATAGTATAGTAAGAAATATATGTGCAGAACTTGGTTATTTGTACATTCTACACTAGTTATTTTTAAGTAACGGAGAATGTAAAAAAT
>NZ_NRHC01000115.1 GCF_003585885.1 Psittacicella hinzii
TCGGGAATCCCTATTTAAAGCCTCTCTTGCCATCGTTGTAAGTACCAGTGGTTATTAAGTAAGGAGGATCACAATACACTAAATCTTCTCCATTTAACTCATCATAATTCAACTGCTCAAACGACAAGTTGAATAACTCCAGCTTCTCTTCTTGTAAACGATCAATAAAAGACAGCAAGTTCTTTTTCATAACAGGGTTAAAACTACTTCTCTCTCTACCAAAAGGTGCATTAAATTGATGTTTGTTGTTAAATCTGATTTGGTGGTTAAAAGAAAAAGCTACCAAAACAAACAAGTCCAGAGGCATTTTCTTGAGGTTATACTCCTCTCTTAACTTTAAGTATCCTTCTACATTAGTTAGAGAAAGATCTAGCTCCAAAATTCGATTTTCTATATAAGAGATAATCTCTTGTTTGTCATGTTCTTTGATAAACTTATACAAGTCAATCAAGTAAGTTAAGTTATCATTGAGGATAACTTTGGAAGCCTCAATATTTATCCCTACATTTCCTCCACCAGTAAATACATCGTAGAAAGTTCTGATGTTTTTAGGGAAAAGCGGGAGAATCTGCGGGAGTAACTTGTATTTGCCACCAGTATAGTTCAAAGGTGATTTAATCATAGTTGTTTTTACTCTAGAGGTAGTTTCTCCTATAGTTTCAACTATTGTTAGTTGTTACTATAGTTAATTGTTACTGCAGTTAGTTGTCACTGCAGTTAGTTGTTACTGCAATTGCAACTCTAACTTCTATTCAAATTTATCTTCTAGTTTTCAGCTATCTCTTCAGCTGACTATCCTGCTATTTCTTCAATCAAATTTACAGTCGTTTATCCTGCCATTTCTCCAGTCAAATTTCAAGTCGTTTATCCTGCCATTTCTTCAGTCAAATTTCAAGTCATTTCTCCAGTAGTTTCCCTAGCCAATTCGACAAAGTCGGCATGCAAATCGACTTACCCACTCTATTATACTTTACCTTAAAAATCAATTACTAATTAATAACGCATTTACAACGAATTTACCGAGAAACATCATACAATTATGTTATAATCGAATTAAATAGCATGCTTTTTATTGGCTCAAATTTGCAAAATAATTTGACCAGTAACCTCAAGCAAAGCAAAATACAGCAAAGCTAAGCTAAACTAAAAACTAAACAAACACTTTAAATTCCCAAGCTAAATCTCTCAAGCTTATCACTCTCTTTTTCTACTTTTAAGGAATGCTTATGAACACAACTAATCCAAATGGTCAAGGTACTGCGACTACAGCAACACCAACAGCTCCACATGCAACCACAGCAACTCCATTCAAAGATAGCAACATTAGCTTTCTTCAATATCGCTTAAAAAATGATCTTGGTATTGGCGAAATTATCCTAGCTATTATTGTTTGGGCTCTTCTAATTATTTTTACTTTGGGTATTGCTGCACTTTTCTTCCAGTACTACCAATACAAAAAAGTAATTAGCAACACTTACATTGTTGACAAAACTACGAACGTGCGTGTAGCGCGTTTACAATGTAATCTTGCACTTAACCAAATGATTGGTTACATTCTAATCTATTTTGTTTTAGGGATTTTAACTTTAGGGCTTGCGTTCTTAGTATTTGCTTATAAAGCACTAGCGCACGCTTTATCAGAAACTACAATTGTGTACGTTTAAAACGTGTCACTAATTTCTACAATTGGTGGGCTAATAATAACCACTAATCGTAGTACATAACAGTCAGTAGATGGCTGTAGACAGCTAAACTACAGTTAATTGCCATAGATACTGTCAACTGCAGTTAATTACAGTAAACTGTAGTAACAGCAATAAACTAGATTACAATAATTAAGGCATGGTTCATTTGAGCCATGCCTTAATTATTTGTCAATTATTACTCGACTACTAACAATCAACATTAGATTAGATGATTAACTAGCTTTGGATTAGCCGATTAACTAGCCTTAGATCAGCTTATTAATCTGCTTTAGATTAGCTTATTAACTAGCTTTGTTAAAAGCTTGAGTTTCATTCTTCTTGAAGTAGCTGTAAAGTAAATCTACATCTAAAGCTAAACCTTGTTCGCTATAGTTAAATGCTCCACCATTGTTTAAATAGTTCTCTAACCCAGCTCGTAGATAGTCAGCTTGTTCTTGAGTTAAAACTAATGGAGGCGCTGTAGTGTAATCTACTTCTGGATAGAAGTAAGCTACACTTTTTAGCATTACAAGATCAAAAGAAACAAAGTTAATTAGCAGTTGAGAAAGTAAACCATAATAACCTGACTCTGCTAATTGAGCAAAGAAGTCTTCACGTTCAGCTTGATCTAAACCACGTACTGATTGGTAAACATCATCAAGAATTAGTTTAATTGTATTTGCTAATTTAGTCGCCTCTGGACTTTCTTGATCAAATACTGGTAAGTAAGCATCGTCGATCATTGATTTGTTAGCAAAGTGTTTTGCTAACCAATAAACGAAGTTGTCTGGGTTACGTCTTTTTGAAGCTAAATCGTAGATTAAAGCACGAAGAATAACCTTAGCTTCACTGTCTTCTTTAATAAAAGGGAACTCTTGCTCAAGGCGAGAGTGAATATAACTACTTAAAGGATCACGTGATTGTTCTAAGTAGCCATTTGCAAGTAAATCTGCGCTAATAGCCATATATTATTTCCTCTTGTTTTTGAAGTATTTTACTATAAATAGCAAGTTAGTGAAACTAAATTTTATTGAGCGTAAGAGTAAAAGTAAAAGTAAAAGAGAAAGTGCAATTAAAAGTTAAAGCAAGAGTTAGATAAAAAATTGGCTTAAGAATTTTTGTAATTAAGTTGGATTAAGGATTTTTGTAATGAAGTTGAATTAAAGATTTTTGTAATGAAGTTGAATTAAAGATTTTTGTAATTAAGTTGAACTAAGGACTTTCTGCAATCAAGATTGAGTTACTTATCTCAATATAAAAAGCTCTACACCATGTGTAGAGCTTGGGTGTCAAGGGTAAAATAATTTACCTCAAACATTAATGCCTTATATTTTACACTAATTTTTTGATTGATGAGAAATCAAAATATCTTGGACGGATAAATGCCCAAGTTGAGTGGATAACTTTCCAATCATCTTCTTCTTTTTGGAAGATCTCAATCACGTTGTACTGCATGTTGATTAGATTGGTTTTAGAGAACAGTTGATAAGTTAAAATCGCAATATCTTGACCAAATTGCACACGAGGATCAACAAAATCATAGCTGTCAGCAAATAACTTACCGTGTACACTATCTAAGAACTTACAAATATCTTCGTAAGTATCAATTCTTTCAGTTGTGTTTGCGTCATAGTAACTAAAACTTTTTTGTGACCAAATTTCACGGTAACCAGAAGTATCACCTTTAAACCATAAGTCTAACGCATCTTTTTCTAATTTGATGATGTGATCAACAATTTTTTGTTGTTCTTCAGTGTAAGTAAATACTTTATCACTCATTCTCTTATCCTTAATATTACTTGGCTAACTTAATGCACTTACTTTTTACTAAATTCTCTTAGTCTTCTAAATGTACTTAGATTAATAAATACACCTAGCCTGCTAAACTCAATAAAAATTTAGCTAGTGAGAGCATTGCAAAAATCTAGATTTCTCTATTTTTTCTTTTCCATGATTTCCATTCTGTTCTTTCTCTAGAGATACCTAATTTCTTCATGGGGTTAAAAGATTTAGAGAACAAAGATCTTTGCAATAGTCTCAACTATGCAATTGCTAAAAAAATTGGAAGAAAAAGGTCTATTTAGTAGACCTTTTTCTTCCATTTGGTTAATTAACTTGTCAATTATTGACCGTTGTTAATTCTTACTAATTCAGAGTAGCTCATTGCTGTTTCTTTAACTTTCACTAAAGATTTGAATAATTCAGCAACTTT
>NZ_NRHC01000116.1 GCF_003585885.1 Psittacicella hinzii
TTTGTTCGGGAATCCCTAATTTTAGTGAATATGCAAAAGAGCATTCTCGTAGTTATTCTAACGAACAAGTATCTGTAAGCAATATCAGCAAGCCGTAGCGAAAATTAATCTTTTACAATTCTCCTTAATATGCGTGTAAAAATGTTTTATCTAGAAAATATCTAACTTTAATTAAGTTAAGCACAAAGATATACTATAATGATTTGGTAACAATAATTTTTTAACCTATGAAAAAATCGTGAGATCTTTAGAGCTACTTAATTGAGTGGTTAAATCATAATCACCAAAGTCTCAAGATATCTCTTGAACAGATACATTTTTATTAACTACCTCTTTTAGAGAGTTTTACTACTTAAGCCAATTACCATGAGTAAAAATATAATTTCTGACGGAAAAAGTATTTCTGATTTACTGACAGATAGTTCAATTGAAAAATTCGTTATTCCAGAGTTTCAACGTAAATATGTTTGGACTAGTAAGAATGCCCAAGAGTTATTTGATGATATTCATAACTCATTTTCATTACAGTTCTCAGAAGAAATTAAAAAATTCTTAGAACCTAATAAAACTAGTTCTGATGGTTTTACTAGACACATTAAAGATAGTTTAAAAAACTTTGATGGATACTTTATTGGGGCTATTATTTATTATGGAGAATCCCATGATAGATATCTTATTGATGGGCAACAACGTTTTACAACTATTAACCTTTTACTAAAAGCTATCCTAGAACATATCACTGATACTCGTCTTAAGGTTAATATTACAGACTGTATTACCGTAGAAGATAATATTCCAAAATTAGAATCACGTGCTATCTTCGATGAAGAAGCTATTGTCTTAAATAAAATCATCTCAAGTACTGATAAAGAATTTATCCCAGCCAAAGAAGACAAAGGCTCTATCATTGAAAATAATCTATACTACGAGAACTACCGCTTATTTGTAGATTCAATCAAAGATATCATTGATGAACTTACCACTAAGTATGAAGATCTTTATAAGGTAGGAGTTACCCAAGAAGAATTAAAAGAACTTTATTTCAATATGCTCGGTAAATACATAATTGATAAAGTAGTTATGATCCCAATCGGAGCGAGAGATTTAGATTCTTCTTTAATTATTTTCCAAACGATTAATAATCGTGGGATCGCTCTGACCAAATCAGATATCTACAAATCTCAAATTTACAATCGTATTAAAAATGACGAGGCAGAATGTAAGTACTTTATTGATGAGTGGAATAAACTTGAGAAAGAGCTAGATGCTTTAAACTGCGATTTTAGTATGCAGGACCTATTTAGTCTCTACCTTTCTTACTGTAAAGGTCAACATGATATTAAAGATGATAATACTAAAAGTGTTGAAGAGCGCTTATTGAGAACAAATCCTCCAACTTGGATTAATAGTAAAGCTTCACACATTATTGATATCTTTAAAGTCCTTCTTGTTCCTTTAAAAGTAGCGTTTAATAAAGATTCTGGTTTAGATACAGACTCTAGAGAAGATTGGGAAATCAGAACGTTTACTAGTAAAAAAATGCTAGACATCCTTTCATGTTTCGACGCCAAAGGTTGGATGCATTCTGTATGTACTTTCTACGCACGTTACCACTATGATAGTGTTGCCCACAAAATCATTGTTCTCAAAGATAACAATGAAATGAAAAACTTCAGAGTCGGTTTCGAACGCTTACTGAAGAAAATTATCTGTATGCAATTTGGCATTGCTTTAACAGACGTTACTGTTTCTCGCCTGAAGTCACAAACTAACTTGTTAAATAGTAGATTATTCCGCGAGGATAACTTTAAAGATGCAAACTATGAGTTCACGTTTGCCGAAAAAGGTGCAAGTAGCAATGCTAAAAAATATAACCTCTTCTCTTTAGAGGTTATGCGTAACAATATTCAAATCCCAAATAAAATTAAGAGCTTAACTTCACCTCTACTTTATTTACTAGCATATGTAAATAATGGACAAGATGGCTTATTACCTGTAGGCAAACTTGAAATTGAGCATATTAAACCGCAAGCTTCATTTAAGTATAATGAAGATCCACAACAGAAAGATCTTTGCAATAATCTAGGTAACTTAACTTTACTTGAAAAAGAGTACAACGCTTCTGCTGGTAACAATAAGTTTAGTGATAAAAAAGTTATCTTTGAAAAAAGTAGCATTAGTATGAACCAAGATCTTCTTAAAGAAACAGAATTTGAAGATCAACAAATTAAGAAACGTACTGAAGAACTTTCTGACTTATTCATTAAAACTTTAAGTGAATGGTCTCCGGAGATCTTCCAAAAATAGTACTTGTATAAGATTACAAGACTAGCACTTGCGTAAGATTACAAGACACAAGCTTGGAATAAGATTAAGTTTTACTTTACCTCCCCACTTCTACTTAGAAGTGGGGATAATCATTTTAATGAGTACAAGACACGCTTACCGAATATAGGAGAAGTAAGATATAATATATTGCAAGCATTTACAAAAATATCCTCAACCTTTGAACCTTACACTCGCTGCTAAAAGCTCTAAGCCTCTACTCATAATTCAAACAAGATAAAGAAAGATCTTTACTTTCGCCTCTCTTGTAAGGTGTATCTTATGTCATCACAAAACTTTACCGAATTAACCCATTTTCTTCTTGTCGCGCAATACCAAAGCTTTGTAAAAGCTGGCGATAAACTTGGTATTTCCTCTTCAGCAATTAGCCATTCAGTTAAACGCCTCGAAGACCGTCTCGGGGTTCGCCTGTTTAACCGTACAACCCGTTCAGTAACTCTTACTGAAGTGGGAAGTAAACTCTACGCTGATTTAACACCTCTGTTTAAATCTATTGATGAACGTGTTGATTCAATAACTGAATTTCTTGATGAACCAAGAGGCACTATCCGCATGAATGTCTCAACCATCGATGCTGAAACTATTGTCTACCCACGTTTAAAACAACTCCTCCTTGATTACCCAAAGATTAATCTCGAACTTTCTATTGATGATAGCTTTGTCGATATTGTTAGTGAATCTCAAGATATGGGTATCCGCTTTGGTAATGATGTCGGAGAAAACTTTATTGTTGTGCAAGTATCTCCACCTACCCGTTTTGGGTTATTTGCCTCAACTGAGTATTTAAAAAAATACGGCACTCCAAAAATTGTTGAAGACTTAGCTCAACACCAAACTATTGGTATGAAACTCGCAAATAACCGTAGTGAAACCCCTTGGGAGTTTCAAATTGGTAACGAACGTAAGCTCTACACCCCTAAATCTCACTTTCTTACCCTGCCAAATTTAACTTTAATCAAACAAGCAGTACTTGATGGTCTTGGTATTACTCTTGCTTTACCAGAAAGCTTTGAGAAAGAAATTGCCGAGGGTAAGGTTGCAGAGGTTCTCAAAAAGTACTCGATTACCTATGAACCAAGATACCTTTACTACTCAAGTCGTAAAGGTAACACCACTGCTTTTAAAATGGTAGTTGACGCATTACGTTATAAAGAAAGCTAGAGACTTTATCACTATTTTAATCCTAAATTTCGTTGTCTTTTTATACACCACTTAACGAAAAATTAACCTACTATAGGGTAACATCTGCTTAAAAAAATCAAATCCTAAAATAAGATTTATATTTGAGTATAAATAAGTTAGAGCGATTCAAGTGGTAGTATTTACATTTTTATAATAGTTAAGGCTGTGGTGTATAAAAAAGCGCCGGAAATTAGGTTTTAATATCGATTAGTACAAGTTAAAGTTAGCAACAATAAAGTCCGGAGAATTCTATCTCCGGACTTTATTGGTAGGTTTGGTTGTTATCTCTTTGTTATTATCTCTTTGTTTTTAGCTTTCCAGTGAGCTTTTAGTTTATCAACCTATCCTAGGTTTTACTTATATCCTTTGCTTAACCATTCTTTATACTGGCGAGTTAACTTTTTACTACGCCATTGCTGCGCAAAAAGAGAGAAGTAGGTATTTAGTTTGCTTCCTGCAGCTTTTCCTCTACCTAAACGGTATAGATGACGTTGAGTAACAAGTAGATTTGCTAAGGCACTTAGAGATTTATCTTTTAAGTTAATCTCAAGTTTTTCTCCATCAACAAGTTTCCCTTGTTTCCAGAGGTTAGGTAAGTTAGGATTTAAAGCTAAGGCTGTTGCTATACCAACTAGATCAACGCCTGAATCTAGTACTGACTTAGCTACGGCAAAACGTCTAATTCCACCAGTAGTCATTAAAGGCATCTTCGCTAGTGGACGGATCTTTTTCGCAAACTCAAGGAAGTAAGCTTCACGTGCTAGTGTACGTTCATCTTTAGTTTTACCATTAAATAGAGTTGGGCTTTCATAAGTACCACCAGATAGCTCAACTAAATCAACATTTAAATCATTGAGATAGCCGATTACAACTTTAACATCATCTTCGTCAAAGCCACCGCGTTGAAAGTCTGCAGAGTTTATTTTTACCGCAATAATAAACTCCGGTGAAACTAGAGTACGAATTCTTTTGATCACCTCTACTAAAAATCTCGCACGGTTAGCAATATCCCCACCCCATTGATCTGTACGTTGGTTTGACAGGGGAGAAAGGAACTGACTAATTAAGTAACCATGGGCAGCATGTACTTGCACACCGTCAAAACCAGCTTGTTCGGCTGCTTGTGCTGTTTCTGCAAAGCGCTGAATAGTAGCTTCAATCTCTTCTTCATTCATCGCTTGCGGCTTAACAAATAGTTTTGAAGTTTTCCCTAAATCAATACCAATTGCTGAAGGAGCATAGGTATGTTTACCTAAACCAGCCATAGCTTGACGCCCAGGGTGATTAATCTGCATCAGAAAAATCGCACCTTGAGACTTAGTTGCCTGCGCCCAAGCTTTAAATGGAGCTAATGGTGTGTCTTTCATTAGTACTACATCACCTGAAGTACTTACACCATTATCATCTACCATTACATTCCCACTGATAATAAGACCAGCACCACCTTTTGCCCAGCGTCCGTAAAGAGTGTTAAACTTCTCATCAGGTAATTGACCATAAGCTGCCATATTTTCAGCCATTGCAGATTTGCCAATACGGTTAGGGATTACACGTCCATTAGGTAAAGTAAGAGGTTGGAACATTAAGTTTTGTTGTATCATTGTGTTGTTACCTTAATTTAATCATTAAATAATTTAGTTACTATCATTTTGATAGTGATATAATACAGCTTTATTTTCCTCTAGTCAATACTTTTTTGATAGTAACTTAACCATAACTATAAGAGTAACTAAATTATGACTAGATAGTGACTGAAATAGTGCTTTAAATAGTACTGAAAAAACAACGAGATTAACACCATATATGGAGAGATTATGACTACCGAAAATTCTTGTCCTATTGCCGCTTGTGCTTCTTTTTTAGGAGACAAATGGAACCTTCTAATTTTAAGAGAGTTATTTAAAAATAATCATCGCTTTGAAGATTTTCGTAAAAATTTAAGCATTGCCCCAACAATTCTTACTAAGCGTTTACAACAACTATGTGAACAAAATATTATTAGCAAACGTAGATACAGCGAACACCCTCCAAGAGATGAATACTACCTTACTCCTATTGGAGAATCTCTATTGCCAATTATCTTAATGATGCGCAAATGGGGACATGAACACCTAGATGTTCCTTATCCTAGCCAAGTTAAAAACCGTCTTACTGACAAAGAAGTAGATCCTGTTCTAATTGACAAGAACAACGAAAAAGTTATTGCTTTAGAAGATCTATACGTTGAGTAAGGCGTAAAGACATAAACAGTTAACAAGTTAACAATAGACTAAGGGCTTAGCCACAACGGCTAAGCCCTTAATCTGTGTAAAAATCTAAAAGTTTAAAGCTTAAAGTTTAAAGCTAAATCCTAAAAGCTTAAACTTTTAAAAACCAAAAGCTTTAAGAACTTTCAAAGCTTAAACTTCCTAAAACCGAAAGCTTAAATCCTAAAAGCTTAAACTTCCAAAAGCCAGAAGCTTTAAAAACTTCAAAAGCCTCAGCTTCTAAGCTCCAAAGTCTCTACTTCCAACTAATTGTCATTCACCATAATGTTTTCCCAAGATCCACGAGTATTTACTCCCGTAGCTTCGGCTAGTGTTTCAAGTTGTGCAACTTCTTCAGCTGTTAAAACAATATGTTGCGCTTGTGCAGCTTCAAGCACTTGTCTTGGTTTTGTAGCACCAATTAATGGAGTAGTACCTTTTGCTAGAGCCCAAGCAACTGCTACTTGCGCAACGCTTGCGTCACCATGGTTTTTACCAACTTGTGCCATGTAGTTAGTTAGGTTTTCTAGCTCTGGTAGGATTTTATTATAAGTTTGTGCACGTAAACTACCCTCTGGTAATGGGTTGTTAACATTGTAACGACCAGATAGTGCCCCTTGCTCAAGCACCATGTAAGCAAAGAACTCAATGCCATTCTCTTCACAGTAAGCACGGATACCACTTAAATCAGAGTAACGATATAGTAAGCTGTAGTGGTTTTGTACTGCATCTAGTTTTAAACCAAATTGTGCTAGAGTTGAGTTTACTAATTTGATTTGCTCTAGGTTGTGGTTTGAAACACCTAGTTTTTTAATTTTGCCAGCTTTTACAAGAGAAGCTAGTTCTTCGGTAAATTGGTTTACATCTGTTGGATTGTGAATCCAGTAGTAATCAAAATAATCTGTGTTTAGTCTCGCAAAACTCGCATTTAACATGTCTGTTACTGGAGTTTTTGAATCATAGTCTCTTACGTTTGGGGTGAACTTTGTTGAAAGAACAAGCTCCTCACGTGGAGTATTTTTACTTACAGTTCCTAAAGCTTCTTCAGAGCTTCCCATACCATACACTGCAGCCGTGTCCCATAGGTTTAAACCATTTTCCATTGCAAGGTTAAACACTTCTGTCATTTGTTCAATGCTTAGGTTATTACCGAATACTGTATCACCACCAGCAAAACCTTGACCCCATGACCATGTACCTAATGCGATGCGAGCTTGTTGTTTAGTTGTCATAATCTTATCCTCTTGTTGTTTTATTATTTTGTTGCTTTGTTGTTTGTTATGTTGTTTGTTATGTTGTTTGTTATGTTGTTATGGTTATTAACAATCAAAAAAGTATTTAGTTGAGTTACATTAGAAAGCAAAGATCAAGATATAGGTATAACTTGAGCCTAGCCAGAGCTTCGGGTAACCACCCCTTAAGCTTGAACTCTATTCCCAAGTTTAACCTTGTCTTGTACTTTTCTCTTTGCTTTATACTGCTATTATACGGAAGTTATCCTTAAAGAAAAATAGCTTAATAACAAAAATACTTTCAACTTAAAGTTGATAATTTAGGAGTGTTCTTTTAATTTTCTTTCAATAATGGTGCTTAGAGTGATGTTATTAAGCTATTGCTACTAAATAGTAGTAATTAGTAGTAATTCGTAGTAATTCGTCAATTGGCTACTAAGCTAAACAGTTATTTTTAAGCTGTTACTCTAAGCTAATGTTCTTATACTACTAAGCAATTATTCTTAAGCAAAATTCTTCTTAAGCAGGTTTACGTTTAGAAACAGAAAGCACATGGCTACCTAGTGGACTTTCTAAACGAGTTTTTACTACTTGACTCCAGTTAGCTAAATCTTCATCTGACTGGAAACCAGCACCATAGAAGAATAATGGTTCTAAATAAGTCATTGAACAGAACATAGCAGAAGCTTCTAACGGTGATAAAATTTCACGTGCTGAATGTAGTAATAACCCCTCTTGACTATAGTTATCTGTTGAACAACCTGCTGAAGTAATTACTTGTAACTCTTTACCAGCTAGGGCATAACCTGCAGGACCAAATGCCCAGTTGTAACCCCAAACCACATTCATGTATGCTTTAAGCATTGGAGTTAGGTTAAACCAATGGATTGGGAATAAGTAAACAATACGATCTGCACGTTCATGTGCTTCTTGCTCTGCTTTTACATCAATGGCATTAAAGTCTGAACCATAGAGTTCTTCAAGGTTACGTACTTCTACGTTATCCACACTTGAAGCTGCGGCTAAAAGAGTTTTAATTACTTTAGAGTTATTGAAATATGGGTGTGAAACTACAACTAGAGTTCTCATAATAATGTTGTCCTTTATTGTTATCTGTGTTGTTTATTTTGTACTGTTTAAATGATGTACTGTTTAAATGATGTACTGTTTAAATGATGTACCGTTTAAATGATGTACCGTTTAAATAGTGTACTAATGTACTGTTTAAATGATGTACCGTTTTAACGATTGCTACTTATATATGTAGAGAAGTTTACCCTCAAGTACATATATGTAAATGCGCATCTCTTATTGTTAGATGATCCTTTTTTACTCTTTCTTAAGCGGTTCTTAAGAAGTTCTTAAGCATTTCTTAAGCTAATTTTTAACTTTTTCTTAAAAAACTATTAGCTTCTCTTGTGCTTTGAGTTGAAAATACATTACAATAAAAGAGTAGAGGTTAGGTTATCTGCACTATCTGCGCTATCTGCGCTATCTGCGTTATCTGCGCTATCATGCAAGAAAGTTATCTAGCTATCATGAAAGAAAGACAGCTATGCTGTTGATGATTATAAAAGTGTACAATTAGTAAAACAAGTAGTTACATTTACTTCTACTTGGTTACATCTAGGTCATAATTACCTAGGCTTCTACTAAATACTAGCTAAGAGATAGCGAAAAATTTTGCTACAAAGCTTCCCCTCTCCATTCTCATAACTCACTTTACTTTTATTCCACAGTCAGTAGATTGTAAAGTTTATTCTACTGTCTATAGATTATAAAGATGTTTGAGGAAGTTCAGGTTCATCTGTTTCTCCGAGCTATTATAGGCTAGTATTTCTTAAGAATAAACCCAACAAACAGAACAACATTTTCAACTTCAAGTTGAAAATAATTAACACAATCAAAGTTAGTTTTAACATACAATTAAAGCTAGTTCTACAACACAATCAAAGCTAGTTCTACAACACAATCAAAGCTAGTTTCAAAACACAATCAAAGCTAGTTTCAAAACACAATCAAATCTCGCTCTGAAACGCGAAGGAAGAACGAAATAATTAACTAGCTCAACAACAAACTGTTTAACCAATCAACCAACAAATTATTCTAAACTTATTTCCTTAAGGACTTTATCCTTTATGCAAAAACTCGACGAATTACGTACCATTACTTCTTTTTTAAAAGCTGCTGAATGCGGTAGTTTTACTCAAGCAGCAGATGTTTTAGGACTAACTCCAGCTGCTATTAGTAAAAACGTCTCTACTTTAGAAAAATCTCTAGGGGTAAAACTATTTAACCGTACAACTCGTAGTCTCAGTTTAACTAACGAAGGACAAGCTTACGCAGAGCAAGCTGGTAAAGCTCTTAGCTTGCTCGAAGAAGCCAATGAATCTTTACGTCAACTGTACAATGAGCCTTATGGACGTGTAAAGATCTCAGCTCCTAATACCATTGGTCGCATCTTTTTAATTCCACTTCTTCCGCTGTTAAAAGCGCAGTTTCCTCAAATTACCATTGATCTTGATCTCAATGACCGCAATGTCGATCTGGTAAAAGATAACTTTGACCTCGTAATTCACGGAGGAACGATAAACTCTTCTTCACTTATTGCGAGAAAGATCGGTTCGCTTGCTCTTTGTGTTGTGGCAACTCCTACTTACTTACAACAGAATGGTACACCAGCTACCCCTCAAGAGTTAGAACAGCATCAACTTTTAACCCGAGCTCTTTCAACTGGTAAACTCATGCCTTGGTCTTTTGTGGATAACGCTGGAGATAGTTACTCTTTAAGCTTGGATAATCCAGCATATGTCTTGACTGATGTTGCTGCTTTATTGGAGCTAACCCTTGCTCATCAAGGGATTGCTCAATTACCTTACTATCTAGTACATGAACATCTTGAGGCAGGTACGCTAGTACAACTATTTGCTGATGAACACCAAGAGGGGGAGTATGAATTATTTATGCAGTACCCTCATCGTCAGTTCATTGCTCCTCGTGTAAGAGCTGTTATTGACTTTTTCCACAACCAATTAAAAGATAACCCAAGTCTTAATTACAAAAAATAACTCCAAGGCTTAAATTACAAAAACAGCACTAAGTCTTAATTACAAAAAATCGTACCAAGACTTAAAAAAATAGCGCCAAGAATTATATAATAGAACAAGACAGAACATCTATACTTCAGGATTTTGCATATGAAAAACTATTATCTTTACGAAGATTTAGCACCTCAAGATAAAGCTAAGCTAATTAAATACTTCTTCCAAGAAGTTAAAGCTAATCCAAATATTATCTTACCTAAAACTCACCAAGAAGACGTTCCACGTCTTGCTAAGTACCTTTCGCGTCCTACAGGTATCCATAAAATCCTCCTGTCAGGTAGTGCAGGTAGTGGTAAATCAGCAATTGTACGTTTAATTGCTGCCCAAGCAAATAAACGTTTAGTAAAAGTAGACGTAACTGCGTTACTGTCTTTTGACTCATTTGCGTTTGATCTTGATGAGAAAAGCTCATTACCAACTGTTGCAAACAGCAACAGTAACTTACGTATTGCGTTAAATAGCTCTTTAACTAAAGCGATTAAACTTGTATTTAAGTTAATGCAAGAACCAGAGTTCAACAACTCTATTGTCTTCTTTGACGATATGGATTACTTACTTGAAGAAGATAGTAAAAACAAACACGCATTACTTGCTTTAATCAACGGTGTAAGTGATCTACCAGAAACAGTTGCCTTTATTGGTACAGAAACTAGTTACTTACCACGTGGTGCAGAGCACTTAAGATATCCATTACCTTACTCTCTTCGCTTTGCATTCCAAGAACACATTCTTGTACGCGGTGAGTTCACTGAAGAAAGTTTATTTGACTATGGCTTAAAATGCGTACGTGAGTTAGCAGAAAAACCAATTTACGCTAATGCCAAAGTAGATCAAACTTTACTTTACAAAGTTCTGCAGTTAAAACACAATAGCTTTGTTCCTGCAAAACTAAAAAATCTGTTACAAAAAGCATTTGCTTTAAGTGATCTTGAGCAAAATCCTTACGATTACTTAGCAAAACTTTATGAACTGCTCTATGGTTACAAGCTTGCTCCACACGTAGAAGCACGTGATGACTTCGAGTTTAGAACCTATGATGAGCTATATTTAAGCGATAATCCACAAGGAAGTTTAAATTTACAAGAAATTAATCTCATTTTAGGGTTATAATATAAGTAATAATTAAAAATAGAATATTGTAAGAACCCACCTCTAGAAGCTTATGCTTTTAGAGGCTGTGTCCCAAACTTTGGTTGAAGCTCAGCTATTGGCTGAGCTTTTTTTAATAGGTTTTTAAGCTTCCCTGAAGAGCACCCGTTCACGGTTTTACTTCCTCCCCTGTTCGTTTTATTTCTCTGCCCCTTATCTTTCCAGCTTATCTTTCCAGCTTATCTTTCCAGCTTATCTTTCCATCTCTTGTTCTTTTAAGCCATACCCCAAGCACTAGACAAAACAAAAAACCTACGTTTGTGGTACAGCGCAGAGATTTTCTACTCATGCTATTTTCCATTTTTATGCCTCTGCATACTGAATTACCTTAAAAAATTTAAGGGCTTTCCTAGGAAAATGCGGTATTTCTGTATGCTGGCAGCACACATTTATATAACTCTTTCATAAAAATATTGCTTTTTATTTTGACTTCTCTTAAAATAGCGATAAAAGAAATGAGCATGATGTTAAGTAACTAAAAACTTTAAATACCCATATTTAACATCTGCAAAGGCTAATGATGCTTTTGCTTTCTCAAGTAGATCACGGGAATATATCTATCCAAAGAAAAACCTATAGCCAAGTATTTACTTACTATTGCGTTTCTCCTTGTGGTCTTTCTAAGATAATCGCTTATAAGAAACTTTGTGAAATAAGAAATTAAAAGTATTAACTACTTTTATTACTTGTTAAATAAACTTTAAGCTTAAACTTTTTATTTACTAGAGATACTCTAGTATCAGTCAGTCTTTTGGTTTTAAGCTTAGAATTTAATATAGATCCAATAAGCTGTGGCTTATTGGATCTATTTTTTTATTATTTACTAGTTTCATTACTAAATTCACTCACTAGTTTCATTACTAGGTTTTGTTACTAGGTTCTGCTACTATGTTCTGCTACTATGTTCTGCTACTATGTTCTGCTACTATGTTCTGCTACTATCCTTTCGGTTTAAGGTTATTTAAGTTGTAAGCACTAGATTGTCATAACAATAGGGATTCCCGATAACC
>NZ_NRHC01000117.1 GCF_003585885.1 Psittacicella hinzii
TATTAGAACACCTATATTAGTACACCTATATTAGTACACCTATATTAGTACACCTATATTAGTACACCTATATTAGTACATCTAATTAGATCCCAATAGGAGTTAAGCTACAAATTATTTTATTTCGTTCTTCCATTCTATGTAGTAAAACTAAGATTCTCCGTTCATATTAATTACAATTCCCCTACAGCAAACGCCTCCCCTTTACTGGTAAACAAAAATTGCAATTTTTGCATTCAAAAATGACCACTTACTCTGCCTTATAATAAGCTAATAACCCCCAAAACTCTCCTACTTTTATTAAAATTCCAATCAACCTTTCCATCGTAAAATTTAAACTAAAACATCTAACTAATCCACATAACCTTATGAACTATAAGGATTATCTCGCATGATAAAAAAGAAGATGGAAACCTCAGATAAAATCGCAGTAAAACTGCTATAAACTTTTACATAAAAAATTTATTAATTTCTTATCACAAATCAATTATTTTTTGATAATCTATATATAGGATTTTCCTAATAATAATTTTTTATTATTGCTAACCAATAAATTTGAAATTTTATTTTGCTAAGTATTACCTCTTATGACCGAGAGTTTTACTTCCGTAAGGCAAAATAAAATTACAGATGTTAATACTTTGATTTTTTAGAAAAAAGTAAAAATTATTGCTTTTTCTTAAAAACAAAATAATCGCCTGTTACTCTAATTCACTTTATCATTTTTATCTTAAGACCTAGTATGCCTAACTCTCTAATCTTATCTAAAGAAATCTTCATAACTAGAGCTGGAGGTTCCCCTGTAGCTCTAATCAAAACCTACGACTACCTTTGTCGTAATCCTCATCTCACACCCAAACAAGCTGTACGTGCTTTAAGGATCTATCGTCGTCTCTCTAATCCTAAAGAGTTTTATCGTATTTTAGCTTGTTTACTTACTTATTCTCCATTAAACCTTATAAAAGAACTTTTCTACTGCAACGGAAATCTATCTAAGTTGCAACCTGCAGACTATCCACAGAGTAGTAATCAAGAAAGACTAATCTTTTCTCAAAGAGTTCTTGCGCAAAACCCAGATTACTTTATTCCTCACCGCCCGTTTTACTTTAAGTATTTAAGAGGTGAAGAGTTTAGCGATGCACAACTAAAAAATAGAAACAGTATGATGAAGATTAGCAATCTTCATCTTGCGCGTGCCTTTTTAGATATCCAGTTAAACTTTGCTAACCCTTATTTAAAGTTAGCGATCTTTTGTGATGACGGTTTAACGCAAATGTGCTTTCAGGATCTTGCGGATGAAGAGCCTTACCTAGAGGCAATTAGGAAAGCAGAATCTGAAATGGATCATTCTTCTTACCACTCTAATGAAAGCCTAGAGAATGAACCACTTAAGAATGAAAGCTTTGATAATGCCCCACTTAAAAATGAAAGCTTTGAGAATAAAAACGTTTTCTTTAACAAAAGGATTGTTACTGAGGAAGGACAAGTAGAGATACAAGAAGAGGGAGAAGAAAAGGTACAAGAACAACTAAATGCACAACTAAGCTGTGTACAAAGTTCAGAATGTAATTCAGAATATGATGCTGAATATACACCTATATATGATTCTAAGTATAGTTCAGAAAACTTTTCTGAACTGAACTCTGAACTAAATTCAGCACAGACTTCTGAACAGGTAAATGAAACCGCAAGACTTTCTCTTATAGTTAAACAAGCTGCAGGAAATCTTCTTTCATTTGTTGAAGATCTGAACAGAGAGATAGAGAAAGTCTACTTTAGATCTCCTTATAGTGCCTCTGCATATGGGGAGAACAGATTAAGAATTTTAGAATACCAAGTACGTGAATACTTAAGTAATAAACTAAATAAAAAAGAACAGTTTAATCTCATCAATAAGATTTTACAGTGCTTAAATCCTGAAGAGCAAAATTTAAAAGAAATCACGGATCTCTTCCAAATATCTTCACGTACCTTTTATAACTGGAGCAAGTTTGGAGTTCCAACTTATAAAGAGACTGAAAAAATTCTCATTTTAAAAAGCTGTATCCTTGAGCTTTACCAAGAAAATCCTAAATATGGTTCACGTAAAGCAACTGAAGCTTTAAATAAGCTACTTAAAGAACGTAACTATCCTTGGTCAGTTTCTCGTCCAACTTATTTAAAGCTCAAAAAGGATTTAGAGAGTGAGAATGCTCTTATCAACCCTGAAGAGAAAAATAATAAGAAAAGTAAAAAAGCTTCTGCATCTAGAGGGTGAGGATAAAAGCAATCTTACAATTGACCTAAAGACTTAGAGACCTAGAGACTTCGTGGCCAGCGACGTACTCTAGTGATCAGAGACCTAACCTTGAATAGTGACCCCAATCTTGAAAAATAATCTCTGTCATGAGTTATGTAACCACAGTCATGTATAGAAATCATTTCTCTTAAGAGATTAAGCCTTTATCTCTGCACAGTTAAAAACTTTAACACTCTAAAGAGCAGTGAGATTTACCATCTCTACAGAGTAGAGAGAGTTACCACTCTATTGGAGTAGTTATAGATAACATGATCTTCAACTCTATGTAACCATTAATTTAACCTCTATATTGACAAGAGTTTAAACATCTATATATAACTAGATTAAAAGAATAGCTATCTATTTACAAAGTTTAGCTTGGTAGAAGTAAGCATTCTTTCCCTGTCATTAAAGCTAAGCAAATTAGCTTTGAGACATCACCAGACCTTACAAAAAGAGCTTTTGTGAGCTTGAGCAGTTTTACCCTACTTTCTTTAATTTTGAGTTAAAGAATGCTAGTTACTAAGAATAAAATAGCAACTTGCTAGATGAAAAATTTGCTTCTTATTTAAGCTAGCAAATTAATTCAAAACAAAGCTTTGCATGCTAATGTTCTTAAAGGGTAAAATTTTGCTCTGAACCACAAAAAAATTGCGGGATTATGGGATAAATATAAACTCTTGCTTACAGCTAAAAAGAAAGAAATTTTTCCTTGTTGTAAAAATTACACCGGTATAATCTAGAGATTTTTTACCGTCTAATGTTCTTTTTACACACATCACTTTAGACGACTAAATCTAAAGCTTTGACTATGTAAAATTTTTATACAATTAGTATAGGATTTTTGAAAAAATATTGTATAATGATTTTATAATTTAATATAGACTTTATTGTTAAAGCAGTTTTACTAGGGATAGTGAACTGCTTTAATTTTTATCTAAGATTTATAACAATCTATATGGATAAACTCTAAGCAAAGATAAGCCTTCTAAGCCATTTAAAGCATTTAGCTAGATAAGCTAGACTAGATAAACTAGCTAAGTTCGATAAGCTAGGTAAGTGCTGACCAACACTGCCTACTAAATTACAAACAAGATAAACAAAAGACGGATAATCTGAATAAAGGTGGATAGATAAAGGTAAACTAGCCTCCTAAGTTAGCTTAAGTTAACTTAGGTTAGCTTAAGCTCTTTTAACCTTTGGGGGGGTAACCTCAAGGGTATTGCTTATTCATCTCTACTTATTGAAGTTTATTCCTCACTGCTCTTTGAAACTACTCTTACTTGCACGCCAATTTTTTCTAATCTCTTAGAAGCTAAGGCAACCAGATCTATTTCTTTTCCCTTAAATAAAGAGTTATCCTTATTTAACTCAATCCCACAGAACTTTCTTTTCTCCAGCGCTGCCGCCACTAAAAAGCTCCCACTACCAAAAGTGTTATCTAAGATTAAATCATCTTCATTTGAATAGGTTCTAATTAAATATCTCCCTAGCTCTACTGGCTTTTGCGTAGGGTGTACAACTTCTCCTTCACTTTCTGCGGTTTTAAAATAGATAACGTCTGTTGGGTATCTTTGCCCTTCACTTTTTACCTCATGAGGTTTAAAGTCTCCATAGCTACCAGTCAACTGATCTTTTCTTACGCCTTTATTGTAAGGCTTGCCTTGGGTCATCTGCGGATGGTAAGTTGGTTGTTTTTTATAGAAGACACATATGTCTTCATGCTTTCTTAAAGGTTGCTTCTTAGCATTTAAGAAATTAGTTGGTTTTGATTTCTCCCAAACGATTTTGTATTTAAAATACTTTTCATTTGAAAGGATTAACTTGGCAGTAAAAATTCCTTGAGAAGTTAAGACGATCGCACCGTTAGGTTTAACTATACGATCATACTCTTGCCATAACAGTTCTAAGTCAATTAAGCTATCCCACTTATTTTGAGTGGTGCCATAAGGTAAATCACATAACACCATATCCACAGAGTTGTCAGGAAATAGCTTCATAATTTCTAGACAATCTCCCGCAAATAAACAATTATGCATCTCTTCTAACAATAATTTGCTCTTCATATATTGCCTTACAGGTTTGTTTAACCTATTCTAAAAATGATTTGAACAACAATAGTACGATTCTAAATGATGGAATATTAACAACTTTATTTAAGTTATTCGACTATTGGAGCTCCATCTTACCATCCTTATTTGGCAACACTCTAACTATTTATTATTGCTATAATAACTTTATAAAAAAGACTGCCATACCATTAAAAATCAATAATTTAAACTTAAACTTTGAGGTGTAGTATGACTTCCGAAACTAAATTAGATTTAGCTTCACAATCTAATTTAATTGAAACTAAACAAGAGTGCTTAAAAGAGCACTTACATATGATGCAAGAAATGCAAGAAGATATCCCTTTTCCTAACAATCCTTCTGGAAAATACAAAGTAATTGATTTGTTTGCAGGTATTGGTGGTATTCGTCTAGGCTTTGCTCAAACTCAAGAAGTTAACTTTGTTTTTAGTAGTGAAATAGACAAGTTTGCGGCTAAAACCTACCAAGCAAATTTTGGTGATACTCCTCATGGAGATATAACGCAAATTCCGGAACTAGATGTACCTGACCATGACATTCTGATTGGTGGTTTTCCTTGTCAAGCATTTAGTCAAGCTGGGAAAAAGTTAGGCTTTGAAGATACAAGGGGAACTTTATTCTTTGATATAGCTAGAATCATAAAGGCAAAGCGACCTAAAGCTTTTCTTTTAGAAAATGTAAAGAACCTCAAGTCACATGATAAGGGGAAGACCTTTGCCGTTATTATGGAAACTTTAAATGATTTAGGTTACGCTGTAAGTAGTACTATTCTAAGAGCAAGAGATTTTGGAGTGCCACAAAATAGAGAACGTATCTACATTGTTGGTTTTGATAAAGAGCAAATTTCTAACTATGCTGACTTTCAATTTCCTCAAGCTACCAATACTCCAACTAAAGTAGGTGATATCCTAGAAAACAACGTTTCCGATAAGTACACCATCTCAGATAAACTATGGGAAGGTCATCAACGTCGTAAATTGGAACACAAAGAAAAAGGCAATGGCTTTGGCTATTCACTCTTTACCCCTGATAGCGCTTACACTAATACCATCTCTGCTAGATACTATAAAGATGGTAGTGAAATTCTCATTGCCCAACAAGGTAAGAACCCACGTAAACTAACTCCACGTGAAGCAGCTCGCTTACAAGGTTTCCCTGATAATTTTATTATTCCAGTTAGTGATACTCAAAGTTATAAGCAATTTGGTAACTCTGTTTCTGTTCCTGTAATAAAGGCATTAGCTGACTGTATCTTAAAAGTTTTAAATCAAACATCATCAAAGTAACCAAAATAACTTAGATCCCAACAAAAACTTTTGTTGGGAGTTTTTTTTTGCCCAAATGATTATTAAGCAGTTAAGGTTAGGTTAGGTTAGGTTAGGTTAGGTTAGGTTAGGTTAGGTTAGGTTAGGTTACACCTTATAAATACCATAGTACTTTGATAGCACCTCCCCTAATGTAAGCATCCCACCTCCCTCTTATACACAATGCTTGTTGTAATTAGGATATACAGTACTTGCAATTAGCCAGCTAAAACTTGATCCTTAAAACTAAAATTTAAGACGACAAAGGATCATAAAGTAACCTCATCTAACGATCATTAAGTAGTCTTATTAGATGCAAAAAGAAAGAATGAACTCTTTACATTTAACAAATCTTAACATTTATAAACTACATTTAACGCAAAATTACCTCTTTTGGCTCTCCAATTTTAAGCTCAAAAAGCTCTTTTACCCCTTCGGCAAGCTTTTGTTTTTACTTTCTTAGAACACCAAAATGACAAATTTAATGCTTCTCAAGCTTCTTTTTAATCCTTTCAAAGACTAATTTTAATGCCTCTAAAAATAAAATTAAATACAAAAAATTAATTTTAATAAATTAAAAATAATCCCTTAAAAATAGCTTTTTGTTTGCAACTTTTGCAAAAAATAGAAATTTTTTACTATCCCTTAAGAGGGCTTTTAACTAAAGTTATTCGTTATGGTAAAAATAAAGAAAAACCGAAATAATAAATTACAAATTTTTATTTAAAATATTAATAACTAAAGTTATTTATTATTTGTAATTTATTTTTTAGTAAACAATCAGTAAACCCTTATTTCCAAACATGACGATAAACTCACTTACTTCCTTAAACTATAAAATAAATTACAAATTATTAAAATTAGCTAGATAAATCAATATTCTAAGATAGAATTTAATAGCTAAAAATCATTTTGCAAAATAATGCTTAACAAAAAATATAATTACAAAAATAAAATTTAACTTAATGATTTATCTAATCTTTTACTTTTATAACAGGGGTAAGTTTTAAACAAACTTAAAATAAATAATTAAATTACAAATTTAAGGATTGGTTATAAATTTCAATACTTTATAACAATAAATACTTCTACATTTTTAACTAATTTAAAAATTAGCATTTGACAAAAAGTTAACAAAAATAATTGCATTCTTGTTCAAAAAATTCAGGGGTTAAAAATTAGACCGCAAAAAATACTATTTTTGCTATCAAAAGCAAGCAAGTAAAAACTAAAATACTAACAAATGTCAGTGTAATTAAAAAAGTTTAAAAAATTTTTTAGTCATTTTAGCTCTCAATTTGGTCCTTTTTCGCTGCAATTTTTCCATTTTTAAACATCCTAAGTAGTTAAAAAATTCAAAAAGTGAGTTACAAAATCGCAAACTCGCGTTCTGTTTTATATTTACAAGTCTTTAACTAAAGTATTGATTTATAAAATCATTCTTTTGATATTTTTGTGAAAAATTTTAGAGGTTTTGCAAAATAAAGCATTTTTTATTATTTATGTATTTTTACCTTTACTATTACTAAATTTATATAAAAAAATTGTTTGGCAATTAAAACTCAGATGTTGCAAAATATTAGGGTAAGTTCAAAATTAAAAATTGAACAAATTAAACAATCGAAAAATTAAATTCATGTGAAATGTTTTCAGAGTACCTTTGTTAGAGGTATTTATACTCACACCTACAAAAGCTAACGCCTCTCTTATACTCACTCAACCATGAGGCGTGAAAAAATGAGAAAGAATAAAAGATATTCAAATTTTTAACAGGCTTCAAAAAATTTAACATTACAAACTTTACTTTTATCTTTGCTGTGCATATTTGTGTGCATACAGTTAGGGTAAGAAGTAAATTGTCATGTCTAAATGGAGTCTGCTAGTTTTACTAAGTTTTCTCAGGTAGTAGATAAGCTAGGATCCAAAGTTAAAAAGTTTTACTCTTTAACATAGCAGGCTTACCTGCATTGGTATCCTATCGAAGAAAACAAAAGCAACAATCCAAACTCACTAGTTGGTCAAACTGATCGTCTGTACTATTAGAATAGTTAACTTAGGTAACACTTAAATATACTTAGTTACCAAGTAAAGTTAAGCTAACTTAAAACTGTTTAGGCTGTCATTGCTTAAAGTTAACTAACTTTCTAGTTTTTAAAGTTCAAACTTAAATTTTTTAAATTTTTTCAAGTTTGAACTTAATTGACCTTTTTTAAAAAGTTGTTTGCTTTAGTTTACTGCTTATTAAAGTAGAGAAAATACTGGTAAACCCTAAATTTATCTCAATGCTAAGTAGAAAGCATCTTTTACGTAAACCATGACCTAGACCTTAGACCAAAAGGTTTACAGGTTTACTTAAAAAGCTTATGAAATAAGAAACAGAATACACATGAAGAAGTTGATTGTTAGGCAAGCAACTTCTTCTTTTTTGTCTGTGGATTTTCTGTTGAGCTTTAGATTCTAAGCATTAGTTAATCTAGAAAAAGCTAGATAAATCTAATTCTAGAGAACTCAAGTTAAAGCTCCATAAGTTTTTTAAGCACATGGGATTAAAGTAATTGGCAGTTCGCAATTAATTACTAAATGTAAATTGAAATAGAAATAAAAAGCGACAAAGTTAATTCTTTGTCGGGCATTATTGCGAACATTTTGTTGGGATAGTACTTAGTCGTATCGAAGTTTTGCCGCAAGCGAAACTGGAATTTAGGTGTTACTTGGTTAGCAACCTAACTAGGCATAATTACCCTAGTAATAAAGTAACAAAACGCGTGAGTTATAGCTGGGTTATTTTTAAAGTAACTAAGAGCAATGACGGATTTATTTTTTCTCACGCTTTTGCTTGTTGTTTTCAGTGAGGAAACAATAAAAGAATAGTTCAAACTTGCAAAGTTTAAAAAGTTTACTCTCTACTCCAGTAAGCTTTTGCGCTACCTTAGCAAGTAAGAACTATTAAGTGATGAATAGAAAAAGTTGGAATGCAGGCGCTTAACGCTCTAGTTGGCTACTTGTTTGAATTTACCAAGTAGTACCATTAAAACCTAGGTAATGTTGAGACCAACAAGCTAATAGGCAAAGAGATTTAGAATAGCTAGATATTCTCAAGATAGAGGATAACTTAGTTTAATCTTGATCACTGTACTACTTTGCTATTAGTGGTTATGGAGCTAGTCTGTGGTGTTCTCCAACTAAAATAGTGACATAAACAAACAGCTGATCCCTGTGTTGTTTTGTGTCTGAAACTTTAGGTTTATAAATCACCATATTGACCTTAGATTTAGGCTGGAATGCCTAAATGGGTAGGACTTGAAAGTAAAACAAAATAAAGTAAAACAAAATAAAGCAAAACAAAATAAAACAAAACTTTTGTTTTACTAAACTCAAGGGGAAAATTAACAAGGCAGAGTTAAAGCTGTTTAAGGTAAATGCCCTTAAACAGTAAACAAGTAAGCTTAGCAATAAGAAGCTTTGGTTTGTTATTTAGCTTTACTTGCCAAAATGGCAAGTAGAAGCAATAACAAGTACCAAAGTTACAATTAATTACTTTGAACTTATACTTTAATTTTGCTTTCTTATTGTGTAAGTAAGCTTGTGTTTAACAATAAATTGTTATTTTCTCAGGATAAAGATTTAAGCTTAAACTTAAGTATAAACATAAGCTTAAACTGCTTACCAAGGTGCGGTAGTTATGCGAGTTACGACCGACTACTCGTAAAGCTTGATAACCTTTACGGAAAAACTTAAATAATATGGTCTCTCACTAATCTCTTTTGTTAACTGTTTGTTAACCTTGTGAATTGTCATCACAAGGACTACAAGTAACTAAATTTGTTAAAGCTTTACCTTTTAAACAGGATAAGGTTAATAGAGCTAGGAATATGCCCAAGGGGAGCAAACTGCTTTGATATTGCCAATATTTATCAGGTTTAACTGTGTATTGTAGAGACGTAAAGGAGTTTACTAGCCAACTAGGTTCTCTTTACCCTAGCGCTAGGTAACAAGGTATATGACTAGAGATAGCTATACCGCTAAACTCTTGGATTTTTTAGTGAAAGTAAGCAAAAAGATTATTGATGACGGTAAGCTTTTTATAAACAGAGCAAAGTAGTTGTTACTTAAAGCTGTTGCTACTTAAAGCAGTTATAAGTAGTTATAACTTCAACTTGCAACTTGCAACTTGCAACTTGCAAATTACCACAACTACATGCCTAACTAAAGATTCATTTCATCACGCTGATCTTAAAGTAGTAAGATGATTAAGAAGAAAAGATAAAGGATAAAAATTTTCTTTTTAACTTAAGTTTTTTACTTAAGCCTTAACTTAAGTCAGCATCATTCCTGATAAATATTTCTAAACTCATAACAGCAAAAAGAGCAAACTGGTTAAAAATTACTTAAGCTTGTCCTTACTTGTTGTTCCTTATCATCCACTCTTTTATCTTAGCAAAGCTTAGATGAGTACAACTTTGACGTAATCATATCTACGGTAAAGAACTGGCTTACCTGAGGTTATAAAAATACTTAGAACTCTTAGATTTCTGGATATTTTCCAGAGAACTGATTTATGCAGTGCGCTAACTGTGCTAAATGAGTTAGCCAATTGAGCTTGTGCTAAATGTGGCAACAGTGCCAATTTATTTAGCAACTAAGTTGTTTAACTTCTAACTAAGTAACAGTAAGTTCTTTCTTACAAGAGCTTATGTTGGTAAGTTTGCTACGCATAAAGCATGAATTCCATTTTTTATTGTTTTCTCCTATGTCAGGACATAGGAAAACAGACTAAATTAATAATTTAGCTCAAGGGGCTCTACTCCTCTAAACCAAGGAAGTAGCTAATTGGCGAGTTTACTTAAGTAACTTATTTATTTTGATAGGTAGGTAAGTTAGGCGGGTAAAAGAACAAAGATTAGTCAATTTTTTGGTGAGTTAAAAGGATAGGTTAATTTAGTTTGATGAGATTGCTGAAGCAATCTTCAGGTTTCAGGTTATTAACGTAATTTACGTTATCTCTGTTAATAACACGAACATAAAAAAGTTAACTAACTTTTATTTGAATATCGCCTCGGCACTCTAGAGAAAAGAACCTTTACCCTAGAGAATAACTAAAGTAGGTTATACCACCATATAACCCAGAAAAAGTTTTGCCACCAGAGTAACTATCCCAAGTAAATATGTTTTTTCTTTTACGACTACTTTGAGCAATTTGTTAGCAAAGCTACACGTGAACAAGTATTTATTTTTTCTATCAAAGGTGAACCAATATTATTTTGTGTAGTATTTGCCTAGTAAATTGTAAAAGTAAGAGTAGATGTTGTAAGTCTGTAAAGGTCTAAGCTGGTTACTAGCTTAGGGGAATTACCTTTACTCAACTTCTGCTTTGCTCCAGATGTTTATCTCAAGGTCTTGAGACGAGATACCATAAGATTCTCTTGTTGGTTGTCTTTATGCTCTATGACAGAGATTTTCAGGTGATGTAGACAAATTTGTTTACCTAGACAAGAACCAACTAAGGTCTAGGTTGACCTCTGCTTATTGCTCCCTTAATGGAGTTACGGAGTAAGGATAAAGATGTACTTTACTTGTCCTTTTGTATTTATGTATTTAGGTGTATTTAAAAGCATTTGAATGTACTTAAGTTCCCCTCTAGTCTAGTTTAGACTAATGTGGATTGTAATAAATCCAATTGATAACATTCCACTAAATTCTCTTGTGATTAGGTAAATCTTGGCAAAAGTCAAGATATAGCTCTGTTTAAGTGCGCATTTAACTTAAAGAGAGGCTAAGCGTAGCTTAGTTTTGGTTGTGACCTAACAAAAGCAAAGCTTTAGTTAGGGAAAACTAAGTTATAAGCGAGAAATTTAGAACCTAGAAACTACTCAAGTCTATTTATAGTTATCTAGCTGATATCTAATGAGATATTTATCTAGCTACCTAGTTACCTAGCTACATAGCCATTTCGATATTTTCTTAGTAGTAAACTTGAGTAATTTTTAACAGCAGTAAAGCATTGAAAAGTATCCTTGAAGAGCTTTAAAGAGCTTTAAAAAGCTTTAAAACGCATTAAAAGACGCGTCAAAAGTCATTAATACTGCTTTTCCCAATGCCCAAAGTTAAAAACTTAGGCGATCTTACCATGGGTCATTACCCTCATAAGCTCTCCTAAGCTGAAGCCGTAAAACGTAACAATAATTTGAATTTTGAAAGGTCCAAGTAGGTTAACTCGCTACATTTGTCCATGGTCTCAAGTTATATCCCGAAAGGTGTCGTTTTCTCGGAATTTAAAAAGTTAGTTTGAAGCCAATAAGAACTAATGAGTCCAAATTCTCTTCAGGTTTCTAGTCTGCAATTAGTCTTACCATGTGGTGCAAAGGCATATATCCCTTTGAGGTAGTGTAGCTTTGCAAACTTGTTAAATCTCTTACTCTTAGTATTAAACAAGTCTTCTCTTTATATATTTATTCTTATCTGCTTAAAAAAGCCTTTTAAATGCTTTTTCTAAGCTTAAATAAAGCTAGCTATAGCTTTTTACATATTCAGCTTAAACATCGTTTAAAAGTAAATTTAAGCATGCTTAAGTTAATGCTTTAAACAACTTTTAAACTTATTAAACAAAACCATTTTTAAACTTCTGCTTATGTATGTTTGTTAGCTTACTAGTTAAGCTAGAGAAGATTAAGAGCATGAGCATACAAATGTATGCAAGCGTTTTAAAACGTCTGCAAACACATGT
>NZ_NRHC01000118.1 GCF_003585885.1 Psittacicella hinzii
TGAACACTGTTTATAATCACAAATATTCCACAGTGCTTTGTTTGTTCTTTGAATTTTTCTTCACTTATTTCACATTCAATACTCACGTTTCCGTTAACTTCTATTTGCTTGATATTTAAGTATGGTTCTAACTTCTTAAGCTCTTTATTTGGGTTTTTATTAAGCTCTTCAGCAGCTTTTAGTGCTTTAAGAAACTTGTTAGAAATCACTTTTGTCTCTTTGGCACATAGTTCATGACTGTAGAACACTGTAGCGTCAACTTGCACTCCACAGTACTCAACAGGTAGAACCATAGTGTACACTTCTTCGGAGAATAAATACTTACCTTGAGGAATGATCTTACCATACACTTGATCAACGCACTCATCGAATAAATTCGTACCTTCTCGTAGTAACGTAGTGAATTTTATTCTGTCTTTATCAAGTTCTTGGAAGATCTCTTTAGATGTACAGCCAGAGTCACATACTACTTCTACATTGTTTTCTGAAGCTGTTGGAACGAGTTTGTTGAATGAATGTTTGAAGTGGGTTACGTCGTTAGTATTACCTCTAAATAGGTCAAAGTTAACTGGCATTCCGGTATCTTGATCGATAAGGAGTGCAAAGTTCATTTGTGGAAGACTTGCATCTCCGCGAGAATAGCCATACTCAACGAATTCGTTTAAGGTTTTGTCTGCATAACTGTTGTGAGAAGTTACATCGTAGATTACGGACATATTCGGAGTAGAACGTAGCATAGCCCATTCTTCTCTGAAGTCATCAATACCTTGATCAAGTTCTTTAAAGAATTTACTGATGTCTTGAGATGTACTAAAGCAATCCTCATCTAGATTATGCTCTTTCGCCCAACGCTCGAAACGTCTAACAGCATTAGATCCCTCGTGATAGAAAGCAGCTAGAGCTACTAAGGTGTTAGTGCTTTTTTCTCCGTAGATATCTAGAAGTAACGAGTTTAATCCGATATCTTCGGATAAGTATTTAGCGACATAATGGTAGAAAGGAGAAGTTACTTTCTCAATATCTGTACGTACTGCTTGCTTCTTATTTGATTTAGGAATTGAAGATCTAGATACATTACTTCTTGGACGTCCTCTAGTTTTTTTTACCGTATCGATGACAGCACCATCTCCAAAGATTTCTTCTACAGTATAGAGCTTAGCTTCTGGAAAAATTTCTGCGAAGATCTCATTTGGAACGAAGTAATCAGTGTGTTCGTATTCTTCATTATTTAATTTCTTTTTTACAACTCTACCTATATAACGACGCTTTGAGTCAGCATAGATACTGTTACCACTCTTAGATTCAGTTCTATAGTATTCAACAACATAGTACAAATGATCACCATCTCGTTTTGTCTTAGTTGCAGGTCTCTTAGCGATATAAGTAATTTCGTTATTTTTAGTCATACTTTCTTTTATCTGGATTGAGGTAAAGATACAATTTCTGATAGCAAATTTATCACTTATTTGCGGTCATAAGTATATTATACCATAACTTTCGATAAAAGTAGT
>NZ_NRHC01000119.1 GCF_003585885.1 Psittacicella hinzii
TAACTTTCGATAAAAGTAGTCTAAAGTGTAACAAAATTACCGTAATTATCTATATTTAAGCTGTAGAATAAACGTCTGCGGTCATATAATTATACGGAATTACGGCTAGAGACAAAGGCAAAAGTAATTCAAGAGTAAAGACACAAGCAGCGACAAAGGCAAAGAGAAAAATAGAGACAAAAGCAAAAAACCACGCAAAAGTAAAAACCAAAGGCGAGATAAAACCTCAAGCTCTTTGGTATTTTTGCAACAACAGAAATAGACATGCAAACTCTAACATATTTTGGACAACTAGCACGTAGCTTTTGGTGGCAAAAGAGTGCTTGGCGACCTTGGCTCTTGTTCCTTAGCACCCTTGCCACAAGTATTATTATTGTGCAAACTTCGGTTTACATTGCTCTCTGGAACAAAGAGTTCTATGACGCTCTTGCTGCCCTAGAAAAAGATGTTATCTGGCAACTGGTTGGACAATACTTTATCTACATCGGGATCATTGTTGCTTGCGTAGTTATTGGCAGCTACTTACGTAAGCGCTTAATGTTTTACTGGCGAGAAGCACTCACCAAACAATTACAAGAGCAATGGCTAGCTCATCATAACCATTACCGTTTACAACAAGAGGCTAGTTATATTGACAACCCTGACCAAAGAATTGCTGAAGATGTTATGCTTCTGTGTAACTACACCATTGACTTGCTACGTGGTCTCTTTATGAACATCTTTAGACTAGTTAGCTTTGTCGCTATCTTGTGGAGCATGTCAAACATCTTTACCCTCTATTGGAAAATTGGCAACTTTAGTTTTAATCTCCAAGTGCATGGCTATCTAGTTTGGGTAGCTTTATTTTACTCACTTCTCTGTTCGGTAATAATGCACATGGTTGGTTATAAACTACAAGCTCTTAATGTTGAGCAACAACATCGTGAGGCTAACTACCGTGCTCAACTAATACGTTTACAAGAGGCTAGTGAAGCTATTGCCCTTTATCGTGGTGAAGCTCGTGAGAAGCAAACCCTCAATAACAATTTTGCGCAAATCAAAACTAACTGGCTAGCTTTAATTTACCGTGAGGTAAAAGTTGAAACTTTTTCAGCAACAACCTTACGTATTACGTTGTTTATTCCGCTACTTGCAACCTTACCTATGTACTTGGCGGGGTTAATTACCTTTGGGGGTATGATGCAAGCACGTAGTGCCTTTACCAATGTCCAAGATGGTTTTAACTGGTTTGTTGATTCCTATAAAACCATTATTAAATGGGCTGCTGTAGTCCAACGTCTTGGAACCTTTCAGGCAAAACTGCAAGAGCTTGAAGCGCAAGCTGAGCAATTTAACTACCACCCGCAAGAGCAAGCGCAAGTTGTGGTACGTAACCTTGAACTTTGTAATAACAAACAACGTCCACTCCTAAGAGGGGTTAACTTTAACCTCAAAGGTAAAGGTTGGTATCAACTTCAAGGGGCAAGTGGAATTGGTAAAACCTCACTTCTACGCACCCTAGCGGGGTTAAACCCACATTACCAAGGACAAGTTGAAATAGCTGGGCAAAGCTATCTCTTTTTACCGCAAAAACCGTATGTTTTTAAAGATAGCTTACGCAATCTTCTTTCTTATCCTAGCGAAGAACTTGACCATCAGCAAGCTCTAAACCTACTTAAGCTTGTTGGACTAAGCCATTTACAAGCAGAACTTGAAGAGGTTAAAAATTGGCAACAAATTCTTTCAGGAGGAGAGCAACAGCGTTTAAGCTTAGCTCGAGCTTTAGTTAAACAACCGCAGGTTATCTTTCTTGATGAAGCCACTAATCAACTAGATAGCCAAAGTGCTCGTCAACTTTACCTTATGCTTAAAGAGCAGTTACCGCAAAGTTTGGTAATTGGCGTCTGTCATCAAAGTGAACTGGCAGAGTTGTTTGAACAACAAATTGATCTTGAACAATTTAGGGCTTAAGTACTTAAGCAATCTAAAGATTAGGTACTAGAAGAGTATACAAATCCTAGTGCTCAAATCCAATATAGTGCTCAAATCAAAGATTGCTCCTTATAAGACACATGCAAATCAGTGTCAGAACAAAGTAACTCAAATAGTTACAAACATTACAAACGTTGCTAATAATATAAATTAAAAAGCCTCGGGGATTGCTCTCCGAGGCTTATGAATTAAAATGTTAAATTAGAGTTATTTTAGGTTTTTGGTTCCTCTTGAAACCGAGGATTGGCTGGTTTCTAGTAGAAACCTTCTTTTTCTTCACGTAAGCTAATGTAGATATTTTTAGCTTGCGTGTAAGATTTTAAAATCATTTTGTGAGTTTCACGACCGATACCTGAAGCTTTGTAACCACCGAATGGAGTACCTGCATCAAAACGGTTATAGCAGTTAACCCACATTCTACCAGTTTGTACGCCTTTAGCTACGCGTAAAGCACGGTTGATGTTGTTTGTCCAAACCCCACCACCAAGACCATACTCACTGTCATTTGCTAAAGCAATAACTTCTTCTTCAGTTTTGAATTTAATTACAGTCGCAACTGGACCAAAGATCTCTTCTTGGTTAATGCGTAAACTGTTGTTATCACTTTCTAGTAAAGTTGGGTGATAGAATTCACCATCTTTTAAAGCACCTTCAGTGTAACGTTTACCACCAGTTAACACACGGCAACCTTCTTCTTTACCTAAAGCAACATATTTTTCAATAGTTTCAATTTGTGGACGGTTAATTTGCGCACCCATTACAGTGTCTGGTTCCCATGGTAAACCTACTTTAATACTTTCAAAAGCTTTTACCATAGCTTCCACGAATTTGTCGTAAATCCCTTCTTGTACAAAAATTCTTGAACCAGCACAGCACACTTGACCTTGGTTAAAGAGAATACCTTTTTGTACACCCTCTAATGCTTTTTCAAATGGAGCGTCATCAAATACGATGTTTGCAGATTTACCACCTAACTCTAGAGTTGCAGGGATTAACATTTCAGCAGCAGCTAAGCCTACTTGACGACCGATTGCTGTTGAACCTGTAAACGCTAGTTTGTTAAAGCCTTTGTGTTCAAGCATGTACTGACCTGATCTTGAACCTTTACCAGTAATTACATTTAATACACCTGGTGGTAATAAGTGACCAATTTTTTGTGCTAAAGATAATAGGCTTAATGAAGTAGTTGATGATGGGTGGATAACAATTGTACAACCTGCAGCTAATGCTGGCGCAATTTTCCAAGCTGCCATTAAGAATGGGAAGTTCCAAGGAATAATTTGTCCCACTACCCCAATAGGTTCTTGCAGAATAATAGATAAGTTTTCTTCATCTAAATCTTTTACTGTGCCTTCTTCTGCACGAACTACACCCGCAAAGTAACGGAAGTGGTCAGCAGCTAGAGGGATATCTGCGTTTAAAGTTTCACGAATTGGTTTACCATTATCTAAAGTTTCTTGCATTGCAAATAACTCTAGATTCTCATCAATTACATCAGCAATTTTATTTAAAATGGTTGCGCGTTCAATTGGACTTGTAAGACGCCAAGTTTTTAAAGCTTCGGTTGCAGCTTGAACAGCTGCATCTACGTCTTCTTTAGACGCATCTACAAAAGTAGCTAGTGGTTGGTTATTGGCAGGGTTATAAGAAGTTAATAATTTACCTTCTGTTCCTTGCGTCCACTGACCATTAATATAGAGACCGTAGCTTTGATCAAAAACATTTAAATTTGTCATTTTAGAAATACTCCATCAATAAAATTTTGACATGGAAGAAAATAATTATCTTGGGGCTAAGATTTTTATTAATTCTATTCTAAAAGAAAATCAACGCTTTAGAAAAAAAGTTGTTTGTTTTGTGTCAGTTGACAGCTTTTACTTATGAACAGATTGATCGCTTTTTATCAATTTTTTGCAAAGATAAAATAAATTGATTAATTTTCATCATTTTATAAATAGAACGTGAAAATATTTAACCCTATGTGATATATGGGATTTTTTGCGGTTTTATTCAAGACAAACATCTAAAAAATGACTATTTATTTTTTCAATTCACCTTTATTTTTACCTTATTTTCTACCTTAACCTCTACCTTAATTTTCTAGAGGTCACTTTTTAAATTAAAGTCTCTTCTGTATAGAAGTAGCAATTTATTTTTACCAATATTTGCATTGGGAGGCTGTACAAGGTAAGGTAAGGTAAGG
>NZ_NRHC01000012.1 GCF_003585885.1 Psittacicella hinzii
AGAAGGGCAGTCTGCCCTGCTAGAAATCGACGTAACCTAATGTTATTTAGTAATTTATTTAGGAGAAAATGATCAATTTCGGGAATCCCTAAATATACGATAGTACAAATGTACCAAGGTACGAAACTATCTAATCTAGAGTAAAGTTTAACTTTTACTCAATCCAAGAACCCAGTTCTTGTTAGTGAGCGAGCTAAAATTTTTTACAATTTAGCTTGGCAAAAAAATCTATTTGTTAAGACCTAAGGCATGCCTTAGGTCTTCTTTTTTATAGATTATTTCAAAGTCGAATAGGCTTTTAAGCTATAATATTGGGGTAAACAAACATCAAAATTTGGAGAGAGGCATGGCTAAATATTTAATCGGTGACATACATGGGTGTGCAGATGAATTTGCGCAATTGTTAGAAGATATAAAATTCGATCCTAGCAAAGATGAACTTTATCTGGCAGGTGACTTAGTAGGACGTGGACCTAAACCTAAAGAAGTATTAGATTTAGCAATTGCTAATAATGCCAAGGCAGTGTTAGGTAATTACGATTTACACTTTTTAGCATGCTTATATGGCGCACGTCAAACTGCCTCTGATGATAACTTCGACAGCTTATTAAGTTTAAGCGCCGAAGAAAAAGAATATTATGCCTCTTGGTTAAAATCTCAAGGCTTTGTCCGTGAGGATGATGGTTTTTATTTAGTACATGCTTCATTAAACCCAACTTGGGTACCAGAGCAAATTACAGAAATTGCTCAACAAGTAAATAGCTATTTTGCCACTTGGGGCGAAAAAGAGTTTAAACAGATCTTTAGTAATAAACGTTTTATTGACTATTTAGAAGATTTAAGTTACACCGAGAAAGACGACATCTTTATGCGTCGTTTTCTTGAAAGTATGTTAATTTTTACCATTTGTCGTTTCCGTGCTATTCGTAGTCCGGCTGAAAACTCTATTATTGCGGTTCCAAGTGCGCAAGAGGTAGTTAACCAAGTTGGTAAAGACAAACTTGAACGCTTATCTCCGTCTTTACTAATTGAAGACTTTAGTAAAGACTTCTTTGACTTCCAAGTGGGCAAAGGTAAACCTGAATGTGATAAAGAAACAGGTGTCTACCCTTGGTTTGATTACGCGCGTGCTAAAAAAGAAAATGTACGTAAAGCCTATAAAAATCCAAACTTTAACTTTGTTGACTTTAAAAAACCGGTTTACTTTGGTCACTGGTCATACTGTAATGGGGTTAAATTACCTGCAGGTTTTATCTGCTCTGATACTTCATGTGTGTATGGTGGACATTTAAGTGCATATCGTCTACCAGACTATGCGGTTAACATGCAAGATAAGGCTTTCTTACTGAAATTAGCCCAACCTTGTGCTCAAGTTGCTAAGAAGTAAACTATGGCAAAATATTTAATTGGCGATGTCCATGGTTGTGCTCGTGAAATGCACCAACTGCTCGCTGAAGTTGATTTTAACCCAAGTAAAGATGAGCTTTACTTTATCGGTGATTTAGGTTGTCGTGGAGAGAACTCACTTGAGGTTTTACGTTACGCCGAGCAAAATGCCAGTGGCATAGTGCTCGGCAATAATGACCTGCGTATTATTTGCTTAGTCCACCAAGGTTTACCTGTATTGGCAAATGATAACTTGCAAGATCTCCTTAGCTTGCCTACAAGTAAACAACATTTTTATACTGATTGGTTAGTACGTCAGCCGCTCATTATTAATAACGACGCTTTTACGCTGGTGCATGCTTCTCTCGATCCAAGCTGGAGTCCAGCGCAAATGCAAGCTTATAACCAACAAGCTATGGCATATATGCAAAGCTTAAACCATGAACAGCGTGGTTATTACCTTGGTTTTAAGTACTTTGCTCATACCTTAGCTGACTTAGGGCAAGCAGTTGCTCAAGGTAAACCTCTAACCGGCAGTTGGGCAAGTGACCAAGAGCTGCGCTTCTTTGCCGAGTTTATGCTAACTACCACTGTCGCCCGTCATCGTCAAGTTGTCGACGCCCAAACTTCGAGTATCTTAGCCCCGCAAGGTGCACAGCAACTTGCGCACCAGCTAAAAGCTTTAGGGCAAAGAGCGCAATCGTACTTGATTGCAGACTTTGCGCAAGCATATGTAGATTTTAATATGCAGTTGGTGCATGAACCGGTTTTTGCGCCTGAGGATGGGATCTTTCCTTGGTATCAATATCAGGAAATTATTCCGGACGCTCCTAGTTTTAGTACGCCTGTTTACTTTGGACATTGGCAACAAGCCTATTATGCAGGCACACCAAACAATATTATTTGTACCGATACCGGCTGTGTTGAAGGTAAGAGCTTAAGTATTTTTGCTTTACCTGAATATGCCGGACAGCAAGTCTCACCTCAGCCTCTGGTGCAAGTGAGCAAAAAAGAAAAACTTTAGCTTTTCCTCTCTGTCTAAGAGAGCGAAGTTTCTTTGATAACTAAGCTATGAATTTAAGAAAAATTAATTATCTGTTAACTTGTAGTTTGCTGTTTCCGATAACCAGCGCCATGGGCGCTGGGCAATCGAATTTGCTAATTACCCCTCTAGATAACGGGCAAACTCATTTCCGCGTAATTGATAGCGCTCCCAAGGACATAAAAGCTACCCAAGCATTTAATGCGGTAACTGCTTTACGTCTTTACCTAACTACTAACGACATACGTCATATTGGGCAAACTGCGTACCCAGTTACTTATCAATTTGTTAACCAAGTATTTGACGCTCTGGCTACTTGTCAACCAGCAAGCGCTGCTAATACCCAAGTAAGTAATATCCGTGGCGTGCGTAACTTGAGCTATGCTCAAGTTGAACAAGCTATTGCTAGTAGCAAAACAGGTAACTATGAACCTCTTTACCAAGCCTTAAATCTCCTTGGTAAAAACCTCAATGTGCCTGATTTAAATGGTGCAATCTACTCAGACTGTGTCATTGAACAGTTAACCAATAGTCAAGCAATTGACTACCAAGCTTTTAAAGCAGAGCAAGAGAAAGCTCCGAATGTTTTACAACAATTAAAAGCTTACTATGACTCTTTATTTGTTAACTACTATACGCCGTTAGCGCAAAACCAACAAACGCCTCCGTTTATTTTTACTAACAAGGGCTCAAATGTTTTAGTGGATAACCCTGATTATGAGGCTTACACTAATAAGAGTTTACTAAGCTCTAAGGCTAGCTTTACCGTTACCACTGGTGACTTTAATGTTGTAGTTTACGGTTTAGGTTCCCAAGCAGAGCAAGAAGCTCTGGCTAATAACCTATACGCGCAAGTAGCAAATAACGTGCGTAATGCTATTAGTACTATTACCCAAATTAATGCTGATGGTTCATTACGTCACTTATTTACCGTTGATAAGCTGGTAAACAATGCGGTGCAAGCTTATGGTTTTTACAACGCACAAGTTAGAGTAGAGCCAGTAAAAAATAACGATAAAGAGTTTACGGTAAACATAACTTTAGGCGAACCGGTACGTTTAACTGATACTTCTCAAGTAATTATTCGTGGTCCAGGTTCAGGTCTTGAAGCTCTCTATGATCAAGCACAAAAGATCACGCCTGCCGGTACTGTCTTTAAATCAAGTGACTACTCGAGTGTAAAAAATAATTTACTTACAGCTGCTCAAGAGGCAGGTTACCTAGATGCTAACTATCGCGTATCTAAAGTACTGGTTAACCGTGAGCAAAACATTGCTCGTTGGTACTTAGATTTAGATACAGGTAGTCGTTATACTATTAGCTCGATTACGATTGAGGGCGGTCCAATCGATCATACTCTAGCTTACTATATGACTAACCTAAGTGTGGGCAGTGACTATAGTGAGACTGATGTAAGTCGCTCTATTGCTTACTTACAAGCAAGTAATAACTTTGCTACTGTTGACCTTGCGAGTGAAGTAAACAAAGAAAATCGTACTGTAGATTTAACCTACCGCTTAACTAATGCTGATCGTAACCGTATTGAATGGTCAAATGGTTATGATACAACAGAAGGCTTCCGTACCTCTGCTTACTACGATCGTTACTACGTAAACCGTTGGGGTGGTAGTGTAAGTGCTAATGCCTATTTCTCTAAACTAACGCAAAGACTAGAAACCTATTATCGTCACCCATACTTATATAGTCCACTAACTAAGTACTGGAACCTAGGTTTTTATATTGAACGCGCTTATAACTCGCGTATCCTTGAGTATAGCCGTTCACTAGTAGGTTACTTTAGTTATGTTCGTGCACCATTTAGAAACTGGCAGTTCACTTCAACTCTTTACATGCGTAAAGACTTATGGAATGAACAAAATGTTAGCCGTAACCAAAATATGGCATACGGTGAGTTTATTCTCGCGCGTAGTGGACTTTCGACCGAAGTTTCATTTACTTTACGTACAAACTTTGGTTTACATAAATATCTTTCAAGTAATGATGTAAGCTACAACGCCTACATTGTACGTGCTCGTCATACCTTTAAACTTACGGAAAACAACGATGTAGTGTTTGGCGTAAGATACGGTAAGATTGACACTAATAACTTTTTCCAAGTGGCTCCAGCACTACGCTTTTACTCTGGAGGCATGAACTCTATCCGTGGTTATGGTTACCAATCTATCTCTTCTTATAAAGGAAGTGAGGACCTAGGTTCCAACAAACAACTAGAGTTAACTGCTGAGTTTTTACATACTATTGTCGAAAACCTCAAAGGGGCAGTGTTTGTTGATGGTGGTGACTCTTCGGATAAAGTTAGTATTAAAAACATGAAAGACTGGTACTATGGCGCTGGCTTTGGGGTTAGATACTATCTCCCTGTAGGTTACGCAAGCTTCGATATTGCTTACCCATTAGAACCAGGCTTTGCATGGAGTAAAATCGCATTCTATATCAACATTAACGCTTCTTTCTAAGACATGCGCATAAAAAAAATATTTAAATATACAGGGATAGCTTTAGGCTCGGTATTAGGTGTGGGAGTAGTCGGATTGGCTTCGGTTTGGTTCTCCTCAAGCCTAACCGGCAAGGTGCTCAACTATGTTGCCACTAAAGTCCCTGGCTTAAGTTGGGACAAGGTTGAAGGTAGCTTCTCCTCTGGAGTAAAAATTACCAACCTAAGCTATGTCTCACAAAACTATAAATATAATCCTGCTGTAACTAATAAACCAGAAGAAGAGCAAGACCAACCTATTCCTACCCTCTTAGATATACGTGTAGGCACCGTTGGTTTGCACTTACAAGTTGGTTGTTTAGTGCGTAAACAACTATGTTTAGATAATGTTGAAATCACTGACGCTAAAGTAGTAGTGGCGAGTGGTAATGAAGAACAACTTGATCCGGCATCTATACTTTATGGTAATCAGGCTGTACAAACTATTACTACTGAAGAACTAGTTAACCCTGATTATAAAGAAGAAAGTAGTGGCGGGCCACCAAGTTGGTTAGACATTATTGTCCAAACGGGGAAAGTTAACAATGTTGAAGTTCTCGTAGGGAAAAACATAGGTTTATACCAGTACCAACTTAACCATAGTGAAAACGCAGCGCAAGGCTATCGTCCAGTAATTGCTGATTTAAACCTTGAAGCTTACCCAAGCTCAATTTACAATCAGTACTTAGCAGAGCCAATGCTTATTAACCTAGATAGTTTAAGCGCGCAAACTCTGCGTTATCGTCCAACTGCTTACGATTTAAATCAAGTAGCAATTGGTAAAGTTAGTTACCAACAATACTCTTTACTTGCAAGCTCACAAAGCGTTGACCAACAAGTTGCGCAAAATGAGCAAGATGATCCTGCAAGTGCCCAACCGGCTGGAATGCCAAACCCTAACTTAAAAGGTCGCGCTTTACCTCCGGAAGTTCAAGACTTTATTCGTAAGTACTTTAACCTCCAAGCTGATTCATTTAGTCAGGCGTTTTCGCAACTAGGGAAAGCTTTTGCTTTACAGTACTCGCAACAAGCAGAGGACTTTAAAGTAACTTTACCTGATCTTGCTAGTGACGAAGAGTTAGAGCAATTAGAAAATGGCTCTCTCCTTGAAACAAGCCCTGAAGTAGTAGATAACCAAGAACTATGGCGTGCCTTAACCGGTTACGAGGGTGAATTTAAATTTGTTGAACCTACCGGCGTTGGCAAAGACAATAACGCTAAAAGCGTAAGTCGCCAAATTAGTAGTAGCTTTGACTTCTTTAAGAGCCCAGCACGTAATCTCTTTTTAACTAACACTCAGTTAAATCTACCTATTGCTTTAACTACTTCACAAGTAGAAGCTAAAGAAATCGCTTTAGGTTTTTACACTTATAAAGTGCAAGACACGCAAGTAGTGGATTTAACTTCGGATCTGTTTGCAGTTAATAACATTAGCTTAGATGGTAATCTAGCTCCAGAAGCAGCTAACTTTAAAGCAAAAGTGAGTGGTGATGTGGAGTTAGATGGGCAATTTGACTTCTTAGCGCGTACTAGTGATACCAATCTCCAGCTTAAAACTAAGATCAACAAATTACCACTTGTAACTCTACCTGTGGGTGTTGATTTAAACCTAGCTGTAATTGGTAAAGCTTACTCTAAACTAGATATCGCCTTAACTAACCAAGCGCCTGATGCCCAAGTTAATCTTGAGTTAAACTTAGATACCGCTCGTCCTTATTGGCCATTAACTTTAGTTGCAGATCTAAACAAATTTGTGGTTAATGATAACCTCAGCATTAGTAACTTCAACGTTGAAGCTACTGGACGTATCAATAACCTCAAAATGCAACTAGCTTCAGCGCTCGCTTTAAATAACCATAACTACCAACTCGCTGCTAACTTAATTAACTTACCAAATGAGTTTGCGAGTGAGTTAACCCTAGTTGAACAAGCTCCTGGTAAACAAGCAGCCCATGCTTATGTGCAACTTGATTATGGTAATCAAATTGTTCTGCAAAGTTTAATTAGCGCGCAAAGCTTACAAATTCATAACTTTGCTAATTTAGGGGATATTAAAGACTTTACCCTATCAGGGACTTTCAATCTCGGAGGAATTTACAATTCTCAACAAGATTGGAGTGCGTTCTTTAAAGAATCTAAATTTAACGGTACCATTAATCAAAAACCATTTAATGGGAATCTCCTCTTAGGTGTTGATGCTGTACACGGTATTCTGGTTAAAGATTTAAGTGCTGCTTACTTAACTAACAGCCTGCAATTACAAGGGGCGCTCAATACTAACTCTAATTTAAATATTAAAGCGCACCTAGATAATCTTACAACTTTAGTACCCAAGTTAAAAATCAACTCGCAAGTTGATTTAACTTTAGCAGGTAATATTAATACTCCTGCAGTTAAGGGAACTATTAATACTCCGCTTGTGCAATACCAAAGTATTAATATGCATCAGCTAGTTGCTGATCTTGATCTAGCAATGGATCAAGAGTTAACTGGTAAAGCAGCTATTTCCTTAGCTAAGTCAAATTTTGGGGAATTTGTGATTAACCGTGCTAAGGTTAATTACAATGGTGCACCAGATGAAAAACTAACAATTGACTTTAGTTCAAACCAAGTAAATCTATTGGCAAATCTAACTCACTTTACCTTAAGTAAAGAAACAGATTTAACCGCTAATATTGATTTACAACGTTTAGACATAGTTTCAGCCGAGTTAAATGGTTTTTCTACAAATGGGAAAGATATTGAACTAGTGTACAATATCAAAAACAATAGTTTAGTTGCCCAGCCTTTTGAGATTAAGAACAGTCAGTTTAACCTAACTAACAATAAAGAATTAGTGTATAACTCGGAAAAAATCCAAGGGCAATTATCGAGTGATATTAAACTAGAGTTATTAAACCCGCTTTTAAGAAAATCAGGCATTATGGTGCGTGGGCAAGTTAAAGCTACAGCTGATGTTGACTTAAATCCAACCGATCCAAATATCGACAATTCTCAGCTTAGCATCCAAGTACAAAGCCAACGTATTGACTATATCCAAAAAATTGATGTAACTCCGTTTACCATTAGTCTGTACAATGTTGATTTAACCACCGGCATGGAAGGACAAGCTTTAACCGGTAAAGGTAGCTTAAAAGTAAACAACCAAGGAAACGTTACTTTAGACGTCAAAGTTGCTGATATCTTTAAAGAACAAAAACTTTCCGGTTCTTTAATCCTAGATCAGCTTAGCTTAAACGTTATTAAACCTTTCCTTGATAATACCCAACAAGTTACCGGAACCATGTATGCCAACCTTGTATTTGGCGGTAACTTACGTCAACCTTTACTCTATGGACAAACTGGTGCGAGTAGATTAAATGTTGAAATGGTAGATCTACCATTTAGTATTAAAAATGGTGATCTGGTATTAGCTTTTGACGGACGTACTGCGGTAATCCTCGGGAGCTTACCAACCGATTCTACTGAGATCTCAATCAACGGTAGCGCCTCTTGGAGTACTATTGATCGTTTAAACTCTAATGTCCGCGTAACTACCACGGATTTAAAAGCTAAACTTCTAGATTACGGGGTAGCCTTACTTGACATCGATGTAACCGCAGATTATGTCAATAATTTCCTCGATGTCAAAGGTACAGCCCGTGTCCATGATGGTACTTTAACCGTAGCTTCATCTGACAGTGTAACTTATGAAGGACCTACGGGAGATGTGGTTTTTGTTACTAATGACACCCTTGAAGGTAATACTATTATCGACGGTAAACCAAATCCAAGTAACATGCTCGCTAACATCAAAGTAACGCTGGGTGATAACCTCAAGTTTGACGCTTACGGGGTTAATGCTGAACTGGTAGGTGAGTTAGACGTTACTTATGCAAGCGAACCAACTATTATTGGTAACATTACGATTAACAATGGGATTTTCCGTCAATATGGACAAAATCTAGTTATCCAACGTGGGGAAATTACCTTCAATGGTTTATCACTGATTCCAAATATTTATATTCGCGCAATCCGTGACCCTAACTTTATGATGGATAATGTGACTGTTGGTGTCCAAGTACAAGGTTTAGCAACTAAACCAAACATTACGCTTTTCTCAACTCCTGCTTCTTTAACCCAGAACCAAAAAATTAACTATCTGTTAACTGGTTCTTCAACTGATGACAGTACAGACGGGGTAGGTTTACAATTATTTACCTCATCACTCACTTCATCAATTAGCTTATTTGAGAAAATTGGTAATGCCTTTGGGATTAAAAATACCCAAGTTACTACCTCTGGTGCCGGAGAGAACTCTAAAGTTAATATCTCAGGGACAGTGTTTAACCGTGTACGTTTAAACTACGCTTACGGTCTCTTTGATGGCTTAAATACTATCAGTGCCTCTTACTACTTATTACCTAAAGTTTTCTTAAGGGTATCACGAGGAGTAAGTACAGCTGCTGATGTGGTTTACTCAACAACTTGGTAAACCAACCTCCAACTTCAAGCTCTAAAGTAAAACTTGAAGCTTAAATTAAGCTTGAGAGGAAAAATAACCTAAAGGTAAATTGTAAAAAATTAATAAGCATAGTAAGTTTGCTTAGACCTTTTAAATACCTCTCAAGCTTGCGCTTACCCACTAACTACTTACAGTTAGTTGATGTAAGTCGTAAATTTATCAACTTACAAACATTTATTTAATCGGACAAAGTCTAGGAGTTTCTCCTAGACTTTTTTTAATTGTAAATTATTATCATCTTCGACAAAATTATAGGCTATAATAGCGCTAGGTTACATTGGGCGTTTATAACTTCTTGCTAGGTGCAAAGTAGTAAAAGGTTATAAATATTTTTCACTAACCAATTAGACTAAATCCAAAAAATGAAACTTAAATTTATCTTTATTTTCAGTGCGATTTTAAGCGCATTAAGTTTTACATCTAATGCTTTCGCTTTAAGAGTAGTAACGACCTTTACTGTTCTTGAAGATATTACTCGCAATATTGCAGGTAAATATGCAACTGTAGAATCTCTTACCCCTATCGGCGCAGAAATCCATGAATATGAACCTACATCACGTGACCTCGTACGTTTAAATCGTTCTGATTTAATCATTACCAACGGCCTTGGTTTAGAAAAATGGTTCCAACGTTTTTACCAACGTGCAAAAAACATTCCAGTAGTTGAAGCTTCAAAAGGCGTAGTTCCTTCATTAATTACCGAAGGTCCTTATGCAGGTCAACCTAACCCTCATGGTTGGATGTCATTAACCAATGCTTCAATTTACGTTGAAAATATTAAAAACGCGTTAATCGAACACGACCCAGCAAACAAAGAAGGCTATGAAGCTAATGCCAAAGCCTACTTAGAAAAACTTGCAAAAATGGAAGCTGATGTACGTACTTTTATTAGTAAAAATAACTTAGAAGGTGCTTACTTAATTACTTCTGAGTCAGCTTTTTCTTACTTAGCGCGTGATATCAACTTAAGATACGATTCAATTTGGCCAGTAAATGCTGAAGACGTAGGTACTCCAGCACAAATTACTCGTATTATTAACTTAGTACGTGATAACAAAATCAAAGTAGTATTCTCTGGTTCAACTATGGATCTAAAACCTATGGAAGTTGTAATGCAAGAGACAGGTGCGCAGTTTGGTGGTTACTTATACGTAGATACTTTAACTGACGCTAAAGGTCCAGTACCAACTTACTTAGATATGTTATCGAAAACTGTTTACACTATTGTTGACGGTTACAACAAAACTTTACACGCTTCTCATAGCAAACACTAATTACAATTTGCTCGCATATCAAAAGCTACCTTAGCAAGTTAATGTAGCAACAGTAAAATAGCTATGAAGAACATTTAGAACTTAATATTGAAAACTGAATATTAAAAACACTAGAGGTCAAAAAGCTATGCTTTTTGACCTCTCTTATTACTTATTACTTTTATTAAACCATTACATCTAATATTTTTCACCTTAATTATCAACGATATATTAAACAAGGTAATAAAAAATCGACTTAAATTAACTAAATCCTTTTAAATTATGTTACGATAGAATTAATTACTTGAAGATTAAATAATTTTTTAACAATTAATTTTAATAAGGTGGCTGTATGAAAAAATTTGCAACAGTTTTAACTACACTTTGTTTAATTGGTTTATTTTCATCAACAGCTAACGCTGTAGAGCTTAAACCAGCTCTATCTAGTGAAAACGTTACTTTACATGATGTACAATTAGCTAAAGAAAAATACCCAGAAAACGGTCCTTGTGGTAGATATTGTTATCATTAGTAATTAAGCTTGATTTATTTTGAAAATAATCATAAAAGGAAATATCCGCAATCTACTTGCGGATATTTCCTTAATCCTAGTTAATTTTTAATTTTACTCTTTGGATTCCAATAAGTAAAATTTATTCCCTTTTTCTCTTTCAATTAATTTATTCTAGCTAACTCTCATATATTAGGCTAGGATAATGCAATATATTTTGAATATTAGATTTTCAAAGATTGAATATTTTTGTATAAACCAAAATAAGATTAGTCATATGAATAGATTTACTAAAGTTTTAACTGCCCTCTGCTTAACTGGCTTAGTTTCAGGTTTAACTCAAGCTGCTGATATTCCAAAAGGTACAGTATTAGCTGAAAAACAAGAACTTAACTATAACTATGTGAGTTCTCCTGACACTATTGACCCTACTCTAAGCCAATACTCAAACTCTTTCTCTGTAAATCGTATGTTATTTGACACTTTAGTACGTCAAAACTCACACGGAGATTATGTAGGTCAAGCGGCTAAATCTTGGGAAGTAAGTGAAGATGGTTTAACTTGGACTTTCCACTTACGTGAAGATGCAAAATGGTCAGATGGTCAACCAGTTAAAGCTAAAGACTTTGTTTATTCTTGGCAACGCTTAACAGATCCAAAAACAGCTGCTGCATATGGTGATTACTTAGTAACAGCTAACGTAGCAAATGCTAAAGAAGTATTTGAAGGGAAAGCTCCAGTAACTGAACTAGGCGTTTCTGCCCCAGATGACTATACTTTAGTAGTAAAATTAACTCAACCTACTCCTTGGTTATCACAAATGGTTACTTTAGGCGTACTATCTCCATTACGTCAAGATGTATTGGAGAAATTCGGTGATAATTGGACAGGTGTTGACAACATCGTTACTAATGGTCCTTTCTTACTTAAAGTAAATCGTTTAAACGATACTATGGATTTTGAAAGAAATCCTAACCACTGGGATGCAGCAAATACAGTAATTACTAAAGTTCACTTTGACTTCATTCAAAACCCACTAACAGGTTATTATAAATATTTAACGGGTGAATATCCTACTACAGGTATTCCTACTCAGTTCAAGAAAAAAGTATTAGAAGAGCGTCCAGAAGAGTTAATTACTATTCAAACTCTTTCAACTTCATACTTTAAAGTTAACAATAAACGTGTTACAGACCCTAGAGTACGTAAAGCAATAGCTTTACTCGTAAACCGAAATGTATTAACAGAAAAAATTCTTGGCGGTCACAAACCTACATCGCAATTCACCCCTCCGTTAATCAAGGATGGGCAATATGTAAAACAAGCTTACTGGTTGAATCGTCCTCATGAGGAAAATGTTGCAGAAGCGATAGAACTTCTTAAAGAAGCAGGTTACACTAAAGAAAAACCTTATGAGCTAACTTATTTAATGATGTCTGGTAGCTTAGAAAACAAAATCTATGTTGCTCTTGCAGGCATGATAAAACAGGGATCAGGTGGCTTAATTGACTTCAAACAAGAAGTGTTAGAAAGTAAAGCTTGGGTTCAACGTGTATCAGGTGAACGAGATTATGATATTACAACTAGTGGTTGGAATGCTGACTACGACCAAGCATCTACTTTCTTTAACCTATTCTCATGTAATTCTTCAATCAATGATATCCTTTACTGCAACCCAGAATACGATCGCGTATTAGATGAAGCTAATCGTACTCAAGATGCAGAGAAACGCGCACAACTATATGCACAATTAAATGACATCATTGTTGGACAAGATTATGCTGTAATACCGCTATACAACACTGATGTATTAGCGCTTAAATCTCCTGCACTCCAAGGATATAACGAGAAGAACGATGTACGTTACTTCAACGATTACTACTTTGTTGCAGGGAAAAAAGTTAAAGGGGCTAAATAATCCCTTTAAACCTCAAGAACCTTGAGATATAAATCTCTAAGTTTCTTAATCGTAAAACTTAAATGAGTCTTTAAAAATCCTTTGCGGATTTATCTAACCAAGCTAGCGTCTCTTACAAGACGCTAGCTTTTCTTTTGTCGTAAAAACTAAAAGCACAACCTACCCAAGATAATTCCTAAAGCAATGGAAAAAATCCTTTACCACAAAAGTGTGATCTACCTCACAAAATGAAGAAAAAACAAATCAAAAAGATAATACTAGGAGTATTATATAAATATAGAAAGAGAAGATATTATTCTTTCTATGCTAAAGATTACCTAAGGGATTACCTAAGATAATGAAGCGTTTACGCTAAAGATTTTCGCTCAAAATAGATTTGTAATTAACTTCAATTTTTTCTTTCATTCAAGTCGTACTTGAGCGAGCCAATAGTAAAAATGGTAAATTTAATTTACAAGAATGAGATTTAAAAAAGGAGTTTGTTATGGTACTATTCACTATCTTATTTGGAGCATTAATCCGCGTTGCTCTTTCAGTAGCAGTAATTTTCTTCTTTATCATTCTTCCGCTTACTCTCGTATCACGCAAAGCAAAATTAGTGCGTCGTTATCGTAGTTTCAAAAGAACACAAGCTAAAGCAAATGCAAATAATGTAACAACTAATAATAATGTTGGTAAAGTTGCAAGCTAACTTAGCTTTAGCATCAAAAAAAGCAAGGTTACATGATTGGTTATATCGATCTATGTAAGCTTGCTTTTTGCAATTTTTGCTTACAGTCACCTGTAAGCAATTCGCTGAGATAGTCGCACTGCGACTATCTAAAGACCCTACTTTCTTTTTCCTAGACAGCGCTAGGTAGATAGTTACAAACAATTATGCTTGTAAAGAGGTCGCTAAACTTGGTAAAAAACTTTTTTGCTAAGTTTATTTTCTTAACCCCCAAATTGACAAACTTTGGAGTTTTAAACTTACCTTTGTCTAAAAATAATGGAGTAGAATCTCATGAAACTAGCTCTCAAAACTTCTTTAGTTCTTGGCTTAGCAACAGCAGCTAGCTCTGCATTTGCTAACGTATACCCTAACCTACCTGTAGCAATTAAACAAGGTGGTGGGGCATTAATCAATGATACGGTATATATCGGTTTAGGTTCTGCAGGGGATAAATTCTTTGCCCTTGATTTAAAAAATGCAGCTTCAGGTTGGAAAGAAGTAGCTACTTTCCCAGGTGGCTCTTTAAGTCAACCAGTAGTAGCTGCTGTTAACGGTAAACTCTACGTACTTGGTGGGGTAGGTACAGTTAACGGTCTAACTACTTCAACTAATGACGTATATGAATACGATCCTGCAAAAAATAGCTGGCAAAAACTACCTACTCGTTCACCTCTAGGTTTAGTAGGGGCTTCTGGCTTTGTACATGGTGACTCTATCTACATTGTAGGAGGAACTAACTTAGAAATCTTTAATGGTTTCTTCAAAGACAATGCCGCAGCTAAAACTGATGCAGAAAAATCAGGTGTACTAAATCACTACTTTGATAAGCGTACCCAAGATTACTTCTTTAACACGATTCTCTTTAGTTACAAACCAGCAACAAACCAATGGTTCAACAATGGTAACATGGAACTAAAAGGACGTGCAGGTGCTGGGGTTGCTATTCGTGACAACAAATTTATTGTTGTAAATGGTGAAGTAAAACCAGGTCTCCGTACTGATAAAGTTAATGAAGGTAAATTTAACTCTAAAGGCGAAGTGTCTTGGGAAGAATTAAAAGATCTTCCACCTAATCCAGGTGAAAAAGTACAGGATGGGGTAGCAGGTGCTTACACTGGTTACATTGACAAATATCTCTTTGTTGCTGGCGGTGCTAACTTCCCAGGTGCAGATGCTGCTTATAAAGCTGGTAACCTTTATGCACATAAAGGTCTAGCAAAAATTTACCAAAAAGCTTCATTTGTTTACTATGATGGTAAATGGAGCTATGCTGGCGACCTACCACAAGGTTCAGGCTATGGTGTAGCTATTAGCTACGGTAAAGATCTACTCCTCTTTGGTGGTGAAACCGACGGTGGTAAACCACTAGATCAAGTATATGTAGTATCTTACGATCCAGAAACTAAAAAAGTTACATTTAAATAACAGTTACATTAAATAGAAAACTCTCCTCTTACAAGTTATATTTTTATTTTTCTTGGAGTTTGGCGTAACTTTGTAAAGGTGAGGATTTCTACAACTATGTAAAATTTGAACTCCCGTAAATTTCATTTACGGGAGTTCGCTTTTACCTAAATTAATTGAAATGGTAAATACCTTAAGTTAATTAGTAAGGTACCTTAAGTTGTAAGTACCTTAAGCAGTGCATACCTTAAGCTCAAGTTAAATTACTGCAAAAGCAATACCTAAAACTTAGGCTTTCTCAACTTTAATTTGTCCTAAAGCGTAAAGTTTACTTTGCGCTTTACCTTTAACTAAAGCTACAGTTTGGTTCTCAACACTTGAGTATACACGAGTATTAAACACTACTGTACCTTGGTTTACAAAGATCTCTAAAGTTGAAGTATCACTTAGAACACGTAGATCTGTTAAATCTGTCTCTAACACTACTTTACGTGTATCACGTCCAGCACCAGCTTGTTCACCTAAAGTTAATACTAAAGATTTGTCAGCAGCTGTATAAGTTAATAATACATCTTTACGTAAAGCTAAAGTTAGATCTTGCCCTACTTCAGGTTGTAAAGCTAAGTCATAAACAGCTACTGCTGGAGCTTGCGCTAAATCAAGCTCAGCTTGGCGTAAAGCTTCTAACTCTTTAACTGGTTCTTGTCCTAAACGACCATTTAAGTTAGTTAGAACACGTGGTACTGATAAACAGTGTTGCCAACCTGCTTCAACTGTTGGGTTAGTATAGCTAATATCTGGTAAACCAAACCAACCAATTAACACACGACGATTGTCACGCTCTTCAAAAGTTTGCGGAGCATAGAAATCAAAACCACCATCTAACTCAATAAAGTCACTCGTAAATTGGTAAGTTTTTGCTTCTAGGTCAATATCTAAAGTTTGGTAACCACATTGGTAGACATTGTTGTATTTCCACTCTTGGGCTTCCATACCTTGTGGACAAGAAACTAAGAACCATTGACCATCAAGTTCAAATAGATCAGGACACTCAAGCATGTAACCTAATTTACCATCTACTTCTAGACGCATGTGGAAGTCCCACTTACGTAAGTCGTCAGAAACGTAAATTAAAGCTAAACCTACGCTATTTACATCACGCGCCCCTAAGATCATGTAGTAGCGACCCTTGTATTCCCACACTTTTGGATCACGTACGTGACAACTCATATCTGCAGGGTAATCTTTATTGTAAAGCAGAACTTCTTTTTCGGTAAAGTTAACCCCGTCAGTTGATGTTACTAAAATCGTATTGTGTTCACGACCTGCGTTGATGTAATCGTATTTTTGGTCACGGTGTTTAACATTACCGGTATAGTAATAGTAACCAACGCCATCTTTAACAAATCCAGAACCAGAGTAAACGCCATCAGCATCATGAGGGTGATCTGGATATAAAGCCGGCTCATACTCTTGGTAAGTTAAGTAGTCTGTAGTTGAAAAATGTCCCCAAAGCTTTTGTCCACCTTGTGCTTCAAATGGGCTGTATTGATAGTAAATGTGTACTTTACCATTTAATACTGATAAACCATTTGGATCGTTTAACCAACCTTGCTCTGGTTGTAAGTGGAAGTGTAAACGATATGGATCTTGAGCAGCAGCTTGACGCATCTCTTGGCTAGATGCACTTGCATATTGCGCTAAATAATCTGTTCTTTTCATATATCTCCTTGCTTGGATTTGCTAGTTTATTTTACCACAATGCAAAGACCTCGAGAAAAATCTCGAGGTCTTTTACAAGCTAAGGTATTATTTTGCTAATACTTTGAAAGCTTCTTGATTAGCTTCTTTTTTGCCCGTAAACACTTCTGTTACCGCAAATACTTCGTCGCCATCATCGTTTTCAAAGTTAACAATTACTACTGGAGTTTCAGTAGGTAAGCCTTTAGAACGGATAAAGTCTAAATCAGCTTCAAGTAATAGTTGACCAGCTTCAACACGGTCACCTGTACTTACATGCGCTTTAAAGCCTTCACCGTTTAAAGATACAGTATCCATACCCACATGGATTAACATTTGTACACCATTGTCTAGGTCTAGGATTAAAGCATGTTTTGAAGGGAATAAGCTTTGAACTGTACCAGCTACTGGTGCGTAAACTTTACCATCAGTTGGTTCTACTACTACACCAGGACCCATAGCTAAAGAGGCAAAACCAGGATCATTTGCTTGATCTAAAGGTTTAACTTCACCAGCTAATGGAGTGTTAAATGCTACAGTTTCACCTGTTGCTAAAGCTTTAGCTGCTGCTTTAACAATACGCGCTTCAGTTTCAGCTTGTTTTACTAAATCAACAGTTTCTTTAGCTTCTTGAGCTTTAGCAGCTTGGTTAGCTTCTTCTTTAGCTTCAGCACGTTTACCTAATACTACAGTTACTACGAATGCAACTGCAATTGAAACAGCTAGAGCGATAAAGTAGTTAACCCAATCAGCAGGTCTTACAGATACAAAGCCTACTAAACCTGCAGCACCTAAAGCAACTGCTAGAGTTTTAGTGAATGCCATGTAAGCTGAACCTAGAGCAGCACCACATAAAGCACCAACAAATGGGTATTTTAATTTAACGTTTACCCCGAACATTGCAGGTTCAGTAATACCTAGTAATGCTGATACCCCAGCTGAAGTACAAAGTGATTTCACTTTTGTATTACGGCTAGTTAATAGCACTGCTAAAGTTGCAGCACCTTGTGCTACGTTTGAACATGCAGCTGTTACGAAAATAAATGTACCACCAGTTACGGCAATGTTAGCAATTAATTGCGTTTCTACTGCCACAAATGATTGGTGTAAACCAGTGATTACTAGCGGAGCGTACACAGCTCCAAATAGCGCACCACCAACAAAACCAAGAGTATGGTAAACCCATGCTAAACCGTATGCTAAGTAATCACCTGCATCACGTAGAACTGGACCTACGATAATAAAAGTAATTGCTGAAGTGATGATAATCGCAATTAACGGAGTAGTTAAGTTATCTAACCAGCTTGGTGTAATTGAACGTAAGAAGTTCTCGATCTTAGCTAAGATATAAGCTACTGCTAATACAGGTAATACTGTACCTTGGTAACCTACTTTTTCAATATGGAAGCCAAAGATGTTCCAGTAAGGAACTTGATCAGCAGCTGTTTGACCATATACATAAGCATTTAGGAGATCAGGGTGCACCATGATCATACCCATTGCTGCTCCTAAGAATGGGTTCCCACCAAAAATTCTACTTGCTGAGAAAGCAATTAGTACTGGTAAGAAAATAAACGGAGCATTAGCAAAGCTATTGATCATTGACGCGATACCGTCAATTCCAGGGTAACGAGATAATAACGAAGAACCGTCGGCAAAGAATGACGCAGTTAATACGTTATATAACCCCATTAAAAGACCCCCTGCCACGATTGCAGGAATGATCGGAACGAAGATATCAGAAAGAACTTTTACAAAGCGTAGAAGTAAGTTTTTTGGTTGTTGATCTTCTTCAGCAGCAGCTGTTGAAGAACCACCAGTTAAACCTAACATTTGTTGCATTTCTGCACAAACCACATTTACGGTACCCGCACCAATGATAATTTGGTATTGACCTTTTGCGTTGAAAGTACCTTTTACTAGATCAATTTGATCTAGAGCTTTTTCATCAGCAAGATCAGGGTTTTTTAAAACCATACGCAAACGGGTAGCACAGTGTACAACAGAGATAATATTCTCTTTACCACCTACGCCGGCAATAATGGCTTTGATCTCATTTTCATATTTCATATGAATAACTTCCACAAAACAAGTTAAAAAGTCCTTTAAAAAAGATCTAGCCCTTGCGCAGGAATTTGTTAAAGTGCCTAGAGATAAAACTAAGTTTTATAACCAAAAATGCAAAACTTTCTGAAAGTTGTAGCTTTAACAAATTTAAAAGTAGTAACGTTTTATATTTTATCGGAAAAAATATAAAACACTAATACCTCCCTTGCGACAAAAACCTAGAGTTTTTTAAAGCATCAAAGTCGGTATTTTCCTTTAAAAATTGACTTATATATTATCTTCAATTTTGCCATATTTTGCAAAAATTTCGAGCCAATTTCTAAAACTTTTTTATTTCCCGCACACTTTAGTAAAGATTTTAATCTCCAAGAAAAAACCTAAGATTTTTTCTCCCGTTTTCCTCTTCAAAAATAAGCATTTTTAAATCGAGCTATTAATGTTAGCTAACTATATATTCTTAGGATAGAAGAGCTCCTAAATTAATTCCTTACTAGTTTTAAAGGTTATTTATACTTTTTTAATCTAAACTTATCTAAACTAATCTAATCGGAGAATGTAAACTAAAAGAGTTTGCAGTATAATAATGAAAAAAGTTATCCCTTGTCGTCTGATATCTAAGTTATCC
>NZ_NRHC01000120.1 GCF_003585885.1 Psittacicella hinzii
CATTTGCGGAATTCAGGTTAGAAATTATTGAGAGGTTATTGTAGGTTTTTATAAGCTTAGGTCAAGAATAACCTTTAGTAATCCTCAGTTAAATTGCTCTTATTTAGGTAGGAAATAGTTAAGTTTAGGCTTGTAAATATAAGAGAAAATATAAAGTAAAAACCTGTTAAATTTAGGTAAATTTAGTCAGAGTTTGCTATAATATACAAGTCAACCTTACCCCTAAGCTAGCCCTAAGGTAAGGTCAACTCCAACATAGCAAAGTAAGAAAAATTGCTTACTAAATTATGCTATCCACAGAATTTTCTTTAATCAAAAAAACTTAAGTTTTTTTGCTTTTCTTTTTTGTTTTGTAGTAATCAAACTACTTTGTCTTAGGTAAACTATTCCATGTCTGAATCGAATAACCAAAATCCTAATGGTTTTAATGGTGAAGTAAAACCTATCAACATTGTTGATGAGTTAAAGACTTCCTATTTAGACTATGCAATGTCTGTTATTATGAGTAGGGCATTGCCAGATGCTCGTGATGGTTTTAAGCCAGTACACAGACGTGTACTGTATGCGATGCATGAAGGAGGAAATACTCCAGATAAACCTTTTGTAAAATCTGCTGAAATAGTTGGTAGAGTAATGGGTCTTTATCACCCTCATGGTGACTCTGCAATTTACGGTACCTTAGTACGTATGGCGCAAGATTTTAGTTTGCGTTATCCATTAGTACAAGGACAAGGTAACTTCGGTGGACGTGGGGACGAAGCTCCAGCGGCTATGCGTTATACAGAAGCACGTATGAGCCCAATTGCTTTAGAGCTGTTAAAGGACATTAAAAAGGAAACTGTAGATTTTATTCCGAACTACTCAAATAAAACCACAGAACCTTTAGTTTTACCTACGCGTTTCCCAAATTTACTAGTTAATGGTTCAAGCGGTATTGCCGTAGGGATGGCGACAAACATCCCTCCGCATAACTTAAATGAAGTGCTCAATGGTTGTATTGCTTACGTAGATAATCCAGAGATAACTATTGACCAATTAATGGAGTATATCCCAGCGCCAGACTTCCCTACTGGAGGTATTATTCTAGGGCGTGGTGGTATTCGTGAAGCCTACCATACAGGTAAAGGTAAACTTTACTTACGTTCAGTTTATAAAGTAACAGATGAATCTCGTGTTAAAAAGATTAACATTGTTGAAATTCCTTACCAAGTAAGTTATAACACGGTAATCGAGCGTATCAATGAGTTAATTAAGAACGATGAGATTCAAGGAATTACTGAAGTTCTTAACCTATCGAAAAACGACATTAACATTGAGTTAAGAGTTCATAAAGACTATGATCCGCATGTAATTATGAATCAACTTTTTGCAAAAACTTCATTGCAAAGTAGTGTTTCGTTTAACATGCTAGCGCTGAATAAAGGTAAGCCACAAACGCTTAACTTAAAACAGTTTATTAGTATCTTTATCGAATTCCGTCGTGAAGTTATCACACGTCGTTGTGTTTATGAATTAAAAGTAGCAAGAGCAAGAGCACATACTTTAGAAGCTTTAGCAATCGCCTTAGATAATATTGATGAGATTATTCATTTAATTCGTTCTTCTGCACGTCGTCAGGATGCAGCCCAAGCTTTACTATCAAAAGGTTGGAACTGTAAGATCTTAAGTGCAATGCTTGAGAATTTAGAGCAAAGTCCTGTGATTGCTCGTCCTTCAACTTTAGAAGAAGAGTACGGCATTAACAGTACAGACGGCTTATACTACTTAAGTCCAGCACAGGCTGATGATATCTTATCTATGCAGTTATCACGTTTAACTGGTTTAGAGCAAGATGTAATTTCAAATGAATATCGTGATAAAGTAGCTGAAATTGCTCGTTTAATTGCAATCTTAAATGATCCAGCAAAATTAACTGAAGTTTTACGTCAAGAATTAATTGAAAGTCGTGATGCAAATCGTCGCAAAGACAATAACTACGACGCACGTCTTTCAGCGGTGTCAGATGAACCTATTTCTTTAGACGATGAAAGCTTTGTTAATAAAGAAGATGTAGTAATTACCTACTCACGTGACTCTTACATTAAAACTCAAGCTTTAAATGAATATCGTAGCCAATCACGTGGTGGTCGTGGACGTCAAGCAGCGCAAATTAAGAACGATGACGAAATCGATCAATTAGTAATTGGTAAAACAACGGATACTCTGCTTTGCTTTACAAGCTTAGGTCGTGTATTCCAAATTAAAGTTTACAAGTTACCAAGAGCAACGCAAGCTTCACGTGGTCGTCCAATTAATAACTTCTTAAATCTACAAGATGATGAGCGTATTACTAACCTTATTATCCTAGATGAAGAAGCGCATGACGATATTGACAGTAAATATCTCTTCTTTGCAACTGAGCAAGGTAAAGTTAAGAAAACTAAACTTTCACTCTTTAGTAAAATTCGTACGAACGGTTTAAAAGCTATTACCTTAGCTAATACCGAAGTATTAGGAGATGAAGAGGTTGATGTTGCTGATAACGATAATTCTGTGGATACAGGCATTGATGGCCTAGACGGCGTAGATGGTGAGGAAGAAGTAAATACTTTAGTACCAGATAGATTAGCGCAAGTAGTGGTAATTACTGATGGTAGTCCAGTATACTTAATCTCACGTTTAGGTCGTGTATCAGCCTTTAATTCAGACTGTGTAAGAGCGCAAAGTCGTACTTCTCGTGGGGTGCGTGGGATGCGTCTTGCAAGCGAACAAGATCGTGTAATTGCTGCTATTGTGCCAAAAAATAATGATCCATTATTAACGGTAACAGAAAAAGGTTTAGGTAAACGTACTCGCTTAGAAGAGATTCCATTACGTGCAAATCGTGGTTCTAAAGGGGTAGGTATCCATAAACTTTCTGAACGTGCAGGTAGTGCATTAGTAGGGGCAACGCAAATTAATGAGGTTGATCAGTTAGCGATTATCACTGATGGTGGTAAACTTGTGCGTATCAATGCTAACGAGATCCGTATGACAGGTAGGGTTTCATCTGGAGTTAAACTAGTTAACCTAGTTAAAGGGGAATTAGTAGCTTCAATTGAAGCAATTGTCGATGGACAAAGTATTGAGGAAGAAGATCGCTTAGCAGCTAAAGCTCATGCTGAAGCAGAATTAGATACAAATCTAGTAGATAATTCTACTGCAGGGCACACAGCTCAAGAGGTTTCACCAATTTCAGCACAAGATTACGCTGATACTGAAGAATAAACCCTAATTTTATTAAAACCTCAAATCGCAAGATTTGAGGTTTTAATTTTGGATCAAAGATGAAAGAGAATAAAATTAACGTTGACCAAAAAGAGATTGCAAAGTTTGCAGATATGGCTCAAGATTGGTGGTCACTTAATGGTAGTTTTAAGTTAATTCATAAGTTAAATCCGCTTCGTTTGCAGTATGTGCAACAACAAGCGATTAAATACAATATTGGCGCTTTAGCTAATTTACCTGTATTAGATTTAGGTTGTGGTGCGGGAATTCTTGCTGAAGCTATGGCGCGTCAAGGAGCGCAAGTGCTAGGGATTGATATGGCTGCAGAGGCTTTAGAAGCCGGTCGCCAGCATGCCCAAGAGCACCAAGTACATAATGTTGCATATCGTTGTGTAACCGCAGAGCAATTAGCTAAAGAGCTTCCTGAACATTTTCCTTTAATTTGTTGTATGGAAATGATTGAGCATGTTCCAGACTATGCTTCGATAGTTTCTTCGATTGCCAAGATGTTACAACCAGGTGGTTTAGCGGTAATGTCAACAATTAATCGTACTTGGCAAGCACAAGTACAAATAATTGAAGTAGTTGAAAATTACTTAAAATGGCTTCCTCGTGGCACCCATGAGTACCAAAAATTTATTAAACCTGCAGAATTAGTTGCAGTTGCAGCTAAATGTGGTTTAGAAGTGCTCGAGATTGTAGGTTATAAGTATAATCTCTTTAGAGATAGCTTTAGTTTAACGAAAAACGTAGAAGTTAATTATTTAATTACTTTACGTAAGAAGTAAAAAAAATTTTATTTAAGTAGGCTTTATGCCTACTTTTTTTATTGTTGGCTATGTTAAACTATAAGGACTTTTTCTTTGATTTTTTACTGGAAGGTCCGAGATTGAAAAATTTAAAACTAAAAAAACTCATAGCCCCATTACTTTGCTTTACAACTTTTGCTAGCGCAGAGACAGTTAACCCAGAACCCCAAGTACAAGCTAACGGAGATATTCTCTATAGCGCTAAATGGGAAAACACCATTCCGGCAAATGTAAAACTAAATAAAGTACAGTTTTTACAAAGAAATGCTAAGGAAAATCCTGCGACCATAGATCCGGGCAAACTTTCAGATTCTAATTCAATTAATGTAGCTCGCTCTTTATTTGACACTCTAGTGCGTCAAGCACCAGATGGTCATTATGTAGGGGTTGCAGCTAAGGCTTGGAAACAATCAGCTGATGGTTTAACTTGGACGTTTTATTTACGTCCAGAGGCAACTTGGTCAGACGGTAAGCCAGTAACTGCGCATGACTTTGTTTATGCTTGGCAACGTTTAGTAGACCCGCAAAATGCTTCAGTTTATATAGATTACTTAGCTAACGCCAATGTAAAGAATGCACAAGAGATTTCTCAAGGTAAACTTGCTCCACAAGAGTTAGGCGTGCAAGCTCTTGATGATTACACTTTTGTTGTGCATTTAAAACAAGCAACTCCTTGGTTTACGCAACTAGTAACTTTAGGAGTACTTTCTCCTGTGCGTCAAGATAAAATTGAGCAGTTTGGTGATCAATGGACGCATCCAGAGAACTTTGTTGGTAATGGTCCATATATCCTTACCGAGAACATTATCAATGGTCATATTACCTTTGTAAAAAATCCAAAATACTGGGATGCTAAAAATGTAACAATTGATAAATCGGAGTATATTTTTATGACCGATATCAATATGATTTACAATAAATATTTAGCTAATGAAGTGCTAACTGCAGATATTCCGCCAAATATTTACAATAAAGTTTTACAAGAGCGTCCTAATGAAGTAAAAGAATATATTGATCCTTTTACTTGGTCTCTGTATTTTAATGTAGATAAGTTCCCTGACGTTAAAGTAAGAAGAGCGTTAAAACTCCTAATTGATAATCGTTACTTAACTAATGTAATTTTAAAAGCAGGGCAACCAACTTCAATTTTTACACCAACGTTTTTAGCAGATGGGCAGTTAGCAACCGAAGAAGCTTACTTTACTCGCCCATATCAGGAAAATGTTGAAGAAGCTATTGAGCTGTTAAAACAAGCGGGATATAGTAAAGAAAAACCTTTACACTTTAGTTTACTAGCACCACGTGAACAACTTATTAATGTTACCTTAGTAGCAATTCAAGGTTGGTTCCAACAAAAAACTAATGGTTTAGTGAAAATGGACACCAATATCATGGAGCGTAAGGTCTATGAAAGTGTAGTGCAGTCTAAAGATTATCAAGTACGCTTAGGTTGGTTAAGAGCTGATTATGATCAAGCTTCATCGTTTTACAATACTCTCCTCTGTAATAATGGACAAAACTCTACCCTTTGGTGTAACCCAGAGTATGATGCAATTGTCTTAGAAGCTAATAAAACTGTAGATGAGAGAAAACGCGCAGAGCTTTATGCTAAAGCTAACGAAATTATTCAAGCGCAAACGCCTGTAGCGCCAATCTACCTCAAAGGTGCCTACTTACTACAGTCTCCAGCTTTAGGTGGTTTAAGTTTAAAAGTAAAACGTAGATTTTTACGTGACTACTATGTAATTGACGCTAAAGTGGCGCCTACGACTAAGTAGTTAAACCTGCAAATTTATCTCTGGAAAAGCATTTTTTCTTAAGCTTTACCTAGTAAAACTAAGTTTTTTAGCTGAGATTAATGTTTTTTTGTAAAAAAAGCTTGCATTCTGCTTTTTTTATGGTAATCTGATATTAGGTAGACAATACCTAAAAAGTCATAACTATTTATGAGCCTGGGGCTATTAAGTAAGCTAATAAATAAACTAGAAAATAAACTAGTAAATAAATTAGCAAATAAACTTGGGAGCTTGTAGATAGGATGATAAGAAGATTGAGATTAAGAGATAAATTGACCATTGACGTAATAAATTAGATAATTTATCGTTCAAGAATAATTTAAGATTTTTAGATTTTTTAAGATTTTAAAATAAAAGAGGAGGCTTTTATAGCCTATTTTCCCGTTTTC
>NZ_NRHC01000121.1 GCF_003585885.1 Psittacicella hinzii
TTGTTGAAATCACCGTTACCTGAACCTTTGGTAGTAACGTTATCGATGGTAGCTTCAGTTTCACCTTTGTTATTTAGGTTGTTGTAGTTATCAACTTTAGAGTCTGTAACTACAGCTTTGCCATCAGAGCTTTCATTGTTGAAGTCACCTTTGCCAGTACCTGTAGTTGTTACATTTGTAACAGTAGCTTCTTCTTTACCTTTGTTGTTGAGGTTGTTGTAGCTTTCAACAGTAGAGTCTTTAACTACAGCTTTACCTTCAGTACTTTCGTTAGTGAAGCTTCCTTCACCTGTACCAGTAGTTGTAACGTTTTCAACGGTAGCGTCGTCTTTACCTTTGTTGTTTAGGTTGTTGTAATTTTCAACAGTTGAATCTTTAACAGTAGCAGTACCGTTACTTTCGTTGTTGAAATCACCTTTACCTGAACCAGTGGTAGTAACGTTTTCAATAGTAGCTTCGGTTTCACCTTTGTTGTTGAGGTTGTTGTAGTTGTCAACTTTAGAGTCTGTAACTACAGCTTTACCATCAGAGCTTTCATTAGTGAAGTCACCTTCTCCAGTACCAGTTGTTGTTACGTTAGTTACAACAGCGTCATCTTTAGCAGAGTTAGTAAAGTCTTTGTACTGTTCAACAGTTGAGTCTTTAACAGTTGCAGAGCCATTTTTACTTGTGTTTTTGAAGACACCTTCGCCAGTACCTGTTGTGTCAAGGTTACTAATTTCTGAATCTTTATCAGCTTCTACAATTAAGTTTTTGAATTTTTCTACCGTAGAATCTGTTAGAGATGTCGCACCTTGCTCACTTGTTACGGTAAAGTTACCTTCACCTGTGCCAGTTGCTGTAACGTCTGTAACTGTAGCACCTTGGTCACCGTCAACTGTTAGATTGTTAAATTTAGTAACTGTAGAGTCAGTTAAAGTAGAAGTCCCTTTATCACTATGTACAGTGAAGTCTCCATTACCAGTACCAGTTGCTGTAACGTTTTCAACTGTAGCTTCTTGGTCACCATCAACTTTTAAGTTATTGAACTCAGAAACTGTTGAGTCTTTAAGGGTTGCTGTGCCTTCAGAGCTTACGAGGTTAAAGTCACCTTTACCAGTTCCTGTAGCTGTAACATTCTCAACCGTAACGTCTTCTTTACTTGTTGCGTTTAAGTTGTTGTATTGCGTAATGGTAGACGCTACTAGAGTTGCTGGACCATTGTCACTGTTTACGGTGAAGTCACCTGCACCTGTACCAGTTGAAGTTACATTCTCAACAGTAACACCTTTATCACCATCTAGTTTAGCGTTGTTAAATTGCGTCACTGTAGAGTTTTTCACAGTTGTAGTACCTTCTTCACTTGTAACTTCGAAGTCACCAGCGCCAGTACCTGTTGCGGTTACGTTTTCTACAGTTGCATCTAACTTACTATCTAGTTTTAAGTAATTGAACTTAGTGATTTCAGAGTCAGCGAGAGAGATAGCACCATCAGAGCTTGTAGCTGTAAAGAAGCCACTTTCAGTACCTGTTGCTACTAGGTCTTGGAGAGTAATGCCTTCTTTACCATCAAGTTCTACATTACTGAATTCAGTAACTTCAGAATCAGCAAGGGCTACAGTACCATTTGCACTATCTGCTTTAAAGTTACCATTGCCAGTACCAGTTGCAATTACATCTTTAACAGTTACACCAAGATCACCAGAAACAGTTGCATCGTTGAACTTAGTAACCGTTGAGTTAGCAACTGCCGCTGTACCTTCAGAACTTGTTACCGTGAAGTCACCGCCACCTGTACCAGTAGCTGTAACATTGTCAACAGTTGCCCCTGTAACACCAGATACAGTTACATCGTTAAACTTAGTAACGGTAGAGTTATCTAGGGTTGCTGTACCATTAGTTTCAATAGTGAAATCACCATCGCCTGCACCCGTAGCTTCTACTTTTTCAACCGTAACACCTGTTTCACCGCTTAAAGTTACATCTTTAAATTGGGTTACAGTTGAGTCGGTTAGCGTAGTTGAGCCGTTTGCACTTTCAACAGAGAACTCACCAGTTCCCGTACCAGTTGCTGTTACGTTGTCAAGATTTGCACCTTGATCACCTTTAACATTTAGGTTGTTGAATCTGCTAATTTCAGTATCTGCTAGCGTAGCTGTGCCATTAGCAGTTGTTAGGTTAAAGTCACCTTTATCTGTACCAGTAACTTCAGAGTCTTCAAGAGTAACACCTTTATCACCATCAAGAGTTGCATTGTTGAACTCGGTGATAGTAGTGTTAGCTACTTTAAGGGTTGAGTTACCGCTACTTGCATAGAAGTCTCCGCTAGAAGTACCTGTAGCTGTTAGGTTATCTAACTCGATTTCTTCATATGCACTTAACCATACATTACTGTAATCAGTTACAGTTGAGTTTTCAATAGATATTGGACCGTCAAAGCTATTAACGTTAAAGCTACCTCTGCCTTTACCTGTTGCGGTTACATTATTAAGATCAACGCCACTATTACCATCTAGATTTACATTGTTGTACTCATCAATAGTAGAGTCTTTAACTGCTAGCTTACCTTCTGTACTTTCAATGATTACATCACCATTGCCAGAGCCAGTAGTTGTAAAGCCAGTTAGAGTTAAGTCACCTTTACTTGTTGCATTTAAGGTATTGAATTGAGATACCTCTGTATTAGTTGCAGTGATTGTTCCTTCTGTACTTACAACTTTAAAGTCACCGCCACCTGTACCTGTGAAGGTTGCATTGTCAAGTGTAACATCTTGCTCAGCTTCAACTGTTGCACCGATAAAGCGGGTAATGCTAGATTTAGTTACACTTGTAGTACCTGTACCACCGTTAACTGTAAAGTAACCTGTATCTGTACCTGTAATAGTTGAATTGTTAACTACTGCACCAGTTGCGCCGTTTAAGTTAGCATTAGAGAACTCACTAATAGTTGAGTTTAATACAGTTACTGTTGCAGTTCCGCCACTAGAGCTCTCTGCCACAATGTTGATGTCACCAGCGCCACTACTATCAGGTACACCTGTAATAGTTGTATCACCTAGGGCAATGCTACCATCTTTAGCTTTAAGGTTAACATTTTTACCTTGGATAACTATGTCTGAACCTTTGAGTTCAAGGTCACCAGTTTCTTTAGTTAGGTTAGCGTCAGTTGCGGCAATGATTGAAGAGTTAGAGAACTCATCACTATTAGCAATAGTTACATCTACTTTACCAGCTGATGATTGTAACGCAGAACCGTTAACAATTCTTAGGGTTCCACCTACAGTATCTTGAGCAAATACTAAATCATCTTTAACGCGGATCGCAGAGTGATCTAGAGTTAAATCATTTGTTACTTGATAGTTAGCTGTACCGTTTACTGCAGATAGTTCAGAGTTTTTCAGAACAAGGCTTGAAGCTGAAGATTTTAATTCAACGTTAGCATTGTCAGAGATTAAACGAACTCCATCAAGAGTACTTGTACCTGTTGTGCCAGATTGATTTAAAGTAACAGTTTGATCAGCGTGTAAGGTTGCATTGCTAATAGTTAGCGTACCAGTAGAACCAGTAGATTCAACAGTTACTGAACCTTTATTTGAAGTTACGCTTGAACCATTAATGATAGTTAAATCACCTGCGTCAGCAGTTAAAGTAATATCACCATTACCGATTACAGCAGTGTTATTTAAAGTTAATGCGTTCGCAGTTTTAATTGTTGGTTTCGCATTTTCTCCAGTTGCTTCTACTTCAGAATTAATTAGAGTAACGCTTCCTGCGGTACTTGTTACATTAACTTCTTTACCACGGAAAGTACTACCTGTTGTAGTTAAGTCATCTGTAACTGCAAGTTTTGCTGTACCTTCTTCGGCAATTAAACTAGAGTTAGTAAAGATGTAAGAGCTACCACTTGATCCTGAAGTTGCAGAAGTAAAGTCAACGGTTACATTACCGTTTACAGATTGGATTGTTGAACCGTTTGTAACTTCTAGGCTCTTCACGTTACCAGCTGCTGAGTCTAGCGTAATATCTTGGTTAGCAACAACAATTGAGCTGTTAAGAATTAATTTTTCAGTTGCACTTAGAACTAAAGCGTCATCTTCATCACCAGTAGAGTGAACAGCTGAAGATTGTAAGTCAATAGAACCTGATTGCGCTGTTAAATTAATTTTACGACCTTCTAATGTAGTATCTTCGAGGGTACTAATACCAGCTGCAGCAACTAAGCTAATGTTAGATTTATTTGGATCACTAACCACTCTTGAGTGAGCTAGGGTAATTTGTCCTGCACCACCTGCATTACTTTTCGTTACAACTTCAAGATCACCAGAGTATTCACCTGTATTTGCTAAATCTTTAACCGTAATTGTACTTTCATTGAAAGTAACATTACCTTGATTTGACGTGAATACTAGTTTTTGCCAGCCAGTGATATTAGAGTTATCTACAACAATATCTTTTTGTGCGGTAATTTTTGGGTAACCACCTGATTTACCATCAGCTGCAGTATAGAATGCACTAATATTTGAATCTTTAATATTGATTGCATTATTTTGTGATTCTAAGGTTACAGAGTAACCCTCTACAATTGTCCCTTGGGTAATGCTGAGGTTTTCTTTTGCTTTTAAAGTAACAGTAGAAGATTCTGCACCGTTACGTTTTAACGTAAAGTTAGCAAAAGTAGCGTTAGCATTGAGTGATTGTAGAGTTGCGTTGTTGCTACCATCAGCATTAGTCGCTTTAGTTAAATCAACAGTTGAATCTGTGATTACTAAGTTACCCGTTGCGTTTACTGTTCCTTCAGTGTATACCACCAGAGTAGAGTTATTGCTAATCTCTAGAGTACCAGCGGTTGAACTTGTATCAAGTTTTGAAGCAGTTGCGGTATTGTGAGCTTCTAACGTAGAGTTGTTTATTCTTACGTTATTGGTTGCACAAATTTCGTAACGGTTAGTTTGTAAGTTAGTGTTGTTAACATTAATCGCATCAGTTGCTTGTAACTTAACTAAAGTAGTTGCGGTGCTGTTTACAAAAGTAACATTATCTAAATTAATGTTAGCACCTGAAACGTCATAGTTAGATGCTCCTTCAGAAGCATTAAAGGTAGAATCTGTTGCGTTAAATGTACCAGCCTTAGCAGTTAAATCACCGTAACCTGTAACTTTAGTTTCGTTTAGTTCTGCTGTGCCTGTAATTTCAATTTTTGGAGATTTCGCACTAGCTTGGTCTGTAGTTAGTGTTGCTTTATTAGTAGTTACATTGTTACCTAAAACTTCTAGGTTAGTCTTACCATTGATTAAAGAGTTATTAACGTAAGTATGACCAGATGTAGCAGAGTTTAAAGTAACATTTCCAGCAGTAACAAACGCTGTATCAAAACTTGAACTATGGTTAGTTAAGTAAGTTAAATTACCATCATTGTTTACGGTCACACTACCAGTAGTAGATTGCGTACCGTTTGTTAATTTAACGTCCTTAGCGTTATTAACTGTTAAGTCTTTTACACGTAAATTAACAGCTGACGCATCATTTTTAGTTGCGTAAATCTCTAGTTTGCTATCAGTGTTAGACGTAGCAAAATCAAATGTTGAGTTTTCTACGTTAATGCTACCTGCAGTATTTGCCGTAAAGAGATACGCTTTACTGCTAGCACCAGTAAATTTAAAATTAGAGTCTGTTACATTGAAGTTAGCATCTACGGTTGAGTCTAGCGAGAATACTAAAAGGTTACCAAGTGATAAGCTGTCAGTAGTGTCTTTTACAATAAATGACGTAGTTTGCTGTGCTTGGTCAGTATTAGTTTGGTTAATACCAAAGAATAATTGATTTGATACTGAACCAGTTAGATTTTCAACTTTAATAGATCTTGAAGCACTGTAACCTGTGTCAGGTTCAGTAGCAATAGTTACATTTGGCGCATTTAGTTTTACGTCTTTTAAAGTAACCTGTTGCGAAGAGTTAGGTGCTTGGAAGCCAAGGTACGCATTATTACCAGAGATGATTGTTGTGTTATCTAACACACTGTCAGCGTCATAGTAATTATAAGATTGCGGGGTAGTGGTTATCGACGAAGTCGCAAATTGTCCTAAGTAAACAGGAGTTTGCGTTGAAGTTGTATAACCTTTAACAGTTGAGTCTGTTAAGTTTAAACCACCTACTACAGAGTAAACTGACGTAGTTGAGGCATTAACTGTTGTGTTAAATAGTTTAACTGAATCTAAACCATAAACGTTAATAGCATCGCTGGTTGTTTCTGTATTACTTCCAGAAAGAGCAGAGTTAGAGATTTCTACACTAGAAGTATTAGAAACAAATTCTTGAGTACCACTAATGTGGGTAGTAACATTATCAACATCTACACCATAGTAACCGACGAATTCAATGTTGTTACCTGTAGCAGTGAAACCTTTCTCTCCACTTAAGATACGGCCTTCTTTAGAGAAGAAGTTACCATCTGTAGCAGCAGAGATAGTTGCATTATTAAAGTAAACATCACTGTATGACCACAGGTAGTTGTAATTTCCAGAGATAGCTGAATCGGTTACATTAATGTATTGTCCTGCAGATTTTTCCGCATCGTAGTCATTTATACCAATAGATAAGAAACCAGTATTAGCTAAGAGTTTGGAATTATTTTCAATAATAATTGAAGCTTTGCTATTCGAGTTAAAAGTAAGGTATAAACCTTTGTCGGTAGCTAAGCTACCAGTCATATCGATAGTTGAGTTGGTAATCTTGATAAAACGATTAGCTGTACTTGCATCTGTATCTAGGTTAAACCAAATTTGACGGTTTGATACAACAGTAGATGAGTCTACGGTAATGTTACCAATTTGAGTGATATAGAACTCAACACTGTAACCTGCTCTAATGCTTGCTCCAGTTACATTAATATTACCGTTATAAGAGGTTAGGTTTAAATAACCCGCAGTTATCTGCGCACCTGATTGTACCTTAACATCTTTTTGTGAGATAAAGGTAAGCTCACGTTTAGAACTGTTAACTTCAGAGTGAGAGATTCTTGAGTCTCCTCTGATGGTAATATTACCATCAGTATAGAAAGCTGCACGACTTACTGTACCATTAGCTAGTAGCATGTTAACAGTACCATCAGTCATCTCATAGGTTGTTTTACCTGATTTATTTAAGGAATAACGACCAACTCCACTACTGAGGCTTTCATAATAAGCTTTTGAAGATGAACCATCACCTTTCCAGTTTGTGTTATCAGCTGTACCGTTATAGATAACAAGGTCAGTAGGGTCAAGTAACCATTGACCTGTGTAAGCTTCTCCTTTTGCAGAAGATGTATCTACACTAAAGTGTCCAGGAATAACACGGATAGAGTTACCTGAGGTTTCAACAAAACCACCATGTCCTTCAACAGAACGAGCAATAAATGTACCCTCTACCTGAGAAGTATTACCCCAAGTGTAAACTTGTCCTGCATCACCTTGACCAGATACGTCAATAGTTGAACCAGAAAGGATTAGGGTTTCATCTGCTAATTTAACGTTAGTACCACGACCTTTAGCATCACCACCCACATATACTAGACCACCAGTTGTACCAGTAGCTGCAATGTAAGAGCTTTCTTCAACACCAACAACGTCACCTAGTAAAGAGATAGTACCACCTTTAGAGGTTTCAGATGAAGCGTTTAAGGTACCGTTGTTTACTACTAAGCTGTTGTGCGTACCAACAACTTCAGAGTTCACTTGACGGTTTGTTTGGAATTGAGTACTTTCAGTAGCACCAAATAATTGGATTTCACCGTTAGCTTTAATTACGGCTTTGTTAGCGTTACCTTCAAGAGTTACTAAGTCAGCAAAAGTATCACCTACAGTTGAAGTTAAACCGTTTGCTACTTTGTTAGCTAGTAAGTAAGCTTTTTTCGCAACAATGTTACCTAAGTTAACAGCTTTGTTGTTTGCTGTAACTTTGTATGAAATTAATGGATTTTCTAAATCCTGAATAACAATGCTTTGTCCAGCAAGTAGATATACTGTACCGTTTTTAGCTTCAAGTACACCTGTGTTAGATACTTGACCACCTACTAAGGCGATAGTACCATCGTTTTGTACTTTAATCAC
>NZ_NRHC01000122.1 GCF_003585885.1 Psittacicella hinzii
CTCGCCCCGGGCACCATTTTCTTTTTGTAAAGTAAAAGAGAGATTAGTAGATTTTAAAACTATTTTACTAAGCTAAATAGTGATTTAACTTAGTAAAATAGTTTTTTTCTGTTTTAAGCTCCTGTTTTTGAAACTCTTTAAGCAAAAATAAAAAAAGAGATTAATCTTCAGACTTAAAAAAACAAGACTTAGCTAAAGCTAAAATCATAAAGCTTAAGTTTAAGATAAAACTAACGTAAGATAAATTCCAGAAATAAAAATTAATATAAAGTAAAGGCAACTAGTTAAACTAGTTGCCTTTTACTATTTGTTCGATTATAAATTTTGTTAAATTTATTTTACAAATGTTGGACCTTGAACTTGTAATTTAGCCCCATCAATTACTGGGTTTAAAGCAAAGTAGTCAACAAATGCTTTTGCGTCATTGTAACCAGTGTCTACATAAGTAGGGTTACCGATAATTGCAGGATAACCGTCACCACCATTAGCTAAGAAGCTTAAAACAGCCATTTTATATGTTTGACCGTCTACTAATGGTTTGCCTTGTACTTTAACATTGCTTACTACACCTGTTTCTTTGTTGTAGTCAAATGTGATACCTGCGTATTGTGGGAAACCACCACCTTGGATATTAACAATTTTTGTTAAGTATTCAACTACTTCAGCAGGAGTGAAATCTACAGTTGTTAAAGTGTTAGCAAATGGTTGTACAATTAACACATCGCGGTAAGTGATTTCACCAGCTGGTAATGCAGCACGTAAACCACCTGAGTTTGAAATTGCAAAGTCAGCTTTAGCGATTGTACGTTGTGCTTCAGCAGCTAAGTAACCTAATTTAGTTAATTCAGCACGTGAAGTTGGTAACTCTTCAGTTAGAGTTGCAACTTTAACTTGTAAAGCTGAACTACCTTTATCTTGGTAAACTTTTAATGCGTCATAAACTTCTTTGTTAGCTTCTACTGGAGTAGCTGCATCTTCATAGTAAGTTTTGCCGTCTTTGTCTTTTAGACGATTTTTTAAGTTAACTGGAATTAACTCATAGCTAACTAAAGTAGATTTACCATCTTTAACTTCAAACTCAGCTTTACCTACATAGTGACCCCAGTAACCAGATTGAACGATTGGCATGTTGTTTGAATAAGGAACTTTACATGCTTGACCTGGTTTGTAGTTAACTAATTCACCTGCATCATCAACACATGCAATTACGTGAGTGTGACCAGATACGAATAAAGCTACAGAATCTTGTGGTAAGTTTTGTGCTAGTTTGTAGTCACCATATGGTTGTGCACCATGGTTACCATTAGGGTAATAACCTAAGTGGCTTAATGAGATTACTACATCTGCTTTACCATTTTTAGCTTCAGAATCTTTTTGTGCAGCTAAGAAAGCTTCTGTTGGATCAGTGAAGTTAAAGTTTTTAGTGAAAGCAGGGTTAGCTTGGTATCTAGTAGATGGAGTTGTAGTACCAATTACTAAGAAATTTAAACCATCTTTGTTAAAGTAAGTGTATGGTTCGTAGTATGGAACTTTTGAACCATCTGCATTTACATATTCAATATTTGCAGATAATAATGGAGCATTTAACCAATCTTTTTGAAGCTTCATTTTCTCTTCTGAAACATCAAACTCATGGTTACCAACAACTACTGCGTCAAAACCAATCAGGTTCATACCTTTGATATCAGGCTCAGCAAATTGCATATCTGATTCAGGAACGCCTGTATTGAAGTCACCAGCATGTAAAACAACTACAGGTTCACCTTTAGCAGCTGCTTCTTTACGTACATTTTCAACGATAGTTTTAATGTATGCAAAACCACCTTGACCACGGTTATCTTCCCAGAAACGACCATGAGTATCGTTTACGTGAAGAACAACATAACGAGTTGGTTTTTGTTCAGTTGCTGCTGATGTTGTTGTAGCTTGTTGTTCAGCTTGTGGTTTACATGAAGTTAAACCTGTTAATGCTAAACCTAATGCTGTTGCTGTTAGAACTGTTTTAAGTAAGATTTTAGTTGCCATGTGCACCCTTGAAAATGGTCTCAAAATTGTTTTAACTAAAGGTATTTAAGAGCTAGAGTAAATAAGCAACTAAGAAAGTATAAATCGGTTAAGTTGTCTTAAAGGCACCAGATACTTATTTATACACTTTTATGTTTCAAAAGATTCAAGAGAATTAACACTTTTGAAAGATAAAAAATTTCAAAATTACCATTACTTTACTATATCTAATCTAATAAAAAATTGAATCCTTTATTAGAATACGGATAAGGTGTTAGTCTCTTAAATAAATTTTCCATAGTATAAACCAAAATTTAACTTTATACGCTAAAATTTTATAAATTTGTTTATTTGATCACATTTTTAGTTAAAGTTTTTGAGAAATAAAATCATTTGATAGGTCATTACTAATCAAATTACTACCAAATGATAGAAAGTGATCAAGTAACAAAATCATAAATCTTTCAATTTATTGTATAATAGGAGCAATTGTAAAAATTATCACAATTTCGACAAAGGATATATGCAAGATTTTAAATTTTTCTTTCGTAGCCAAGAAGAAAGTGAAAAATTTGCTCAAGAGCTTTGGCAACTAGCAAGCAAATTTTCGCAAAAGAAATGCTTTTTAATTTACCTACTAGGTAATTTAGGAGCAGGTAAGAGTACTTTTAGTCGTGCGTTTATTAGAGCTGCTGGTTACCAAGGAAATATTCCGAGTCCGACTTACTCTATACAAGAAGATTACGCTGTAGCTGATTACACTATTTATCATTTAGATCTTTATCGTCTTTCAGATATTTATGAATTAGATGTGTTAGGTTTCTTTGATAATCAAAAAGCTAACACGGTGTATTTAATTGAATGGCCACAGCTAATTATGGAAGATTACCCTGCGAGCTTAATTTTAAATTGGCAACATGTAGCTGAAGATGCAAATTGTCGCGCTTTAGAAATTAAGCTAGGCAGTAATTTGTCAGCTTCAGAAAGAGATGCTTTAGCTTTAGATTTAGCTAAACTAGCAGAAAAATAAGTTGCTGATCTAAAGAATGCTGATGTGCTAGCAGTTTGCTCTAGCATTATTAGCGTTTGTAGATCGAAATCTGCAGATCTAAATCTGTAGATCATAAAATTGAAAGATCATAAAAGCAGATAACCCAGAAGAAATCTTCTTCTGGGTTATCTGCTT